>JBAVIK010000187.1:0-3875 GCA_049686815.1 Acidimicrobiia bacterium
GTCTTGCCGACTACGCGGCACGGCGCGTCGGGCGAGAGCTCGATATCGACTTCGAAGCAAAGGCGCTGGAGGTGAGGGACGACACGTTTCAGCTGGTGCGCAACAGATGGAAAGTCGGGTTCCCGGCGGGCCTGAGCGCCCAACTTGCTGTGTTTCTCGTGCTCTTGCTGTCGTGTTTTGCCGTCGGGCTGGACTCGGCCGACTGGATACTCATATTTGCCGGCTATGCGGTGATCGCAATTGTGGGGACGATCCCTATCCTCAATGCTCCTGGCATAGCGGAGGCGATCTATATCGCAGTCCTGAGCATCGCGGTCGGCGGTGGCCAGTCCGACGAGGTAGCTGCCGCGGTGTTCGTCTTTCGTATCCTCACCTGGATCTTGCCGATTCCCCTTGGGGGAATGGCATACTCCCGCTGGCGAGGTTGGGTGCGTGCCGGTGGAGGGGCGGCGGCATGATTGGTGGCTCATCCGTCCTCGCTCTGGCCACAACCGACTGTGAGGCCAACAGCGGGGGTTTCATCGGTCAGCCGGTGAACACTCTTACGAGTTTCGCGTACGTGTTTACGGGTGCGGCCCTGATTGTCCGAGGCGTCAGACGCCAGAGTCGCGCTCGCCGCGCTGACTTTGTATACGGAACGCTCCTGGTCGGCGTCGGCTTGGGTTCGATGGCCTTTCACGGTCCACAACCACGCGGCTCTCAAGCGCTCCACGATGCCCCCATCCTGGCCGCGCTGTATTTCATATTGGTCCACAACCTGGCGGATGTCGGACGGATCCAGCACGGCGAAAGTACATTCCTGGCGGGCGTCATACCGGTAGCGGTCGTGGCCAGCGCGCCAGCAGTTGGACCGGCGGCGAGCGGCGCCCTGGCGATCGCAGTTGTGGCATCAGAGGTGGTCGCATATCGGTCCGAGCAACGCAGCCGTGCCGGTAGCAAGGTAATCGTTGGACTGATGGTGGTGGCTGGAGTTGCCTACTTATTGGGTCGAACCGGATCTCCACTGTGCCACCCGGATTCACCCGTCCAACTGCATGGGCTTTGGCATCTGCTCTCTGCAGCGGCTCTTGGCGGTTGGGGCTGGATGTCTCCCCACTCTGATTCGGAGCCTCTGGAAGGGCGACCCACGTGGCGACGATGAACGACTCGAGAAGGGATCGAGTCCTCAGAAAGATCTCGGCCGTGATTGTCTGGTCGACGTTTCGAAGAGTGGATGTGTTTCACGCGGGATCGGCGACCTCCAATCCAGGGCCGCTGATGTCGACGTGCAACCACTTTGGCGGCTTTCTCGACCCACTTCTGACCATGTACGCCTTGCCGCGACGGCCTAGGTTCATCGCACGCGACGTGATTTGGCGAATACCGATTGCACGCTCGCTCATGCGCTGGATGGGTGCAATCCCGGTCCACAAGGCAGATGACAAGGGTGCCGGGAACAACGTTCAGATGTTCGGCTCTTGCTATGAGGCCTTGGGGCGTGGGGAGCATATTCTGATCTTTCCGGAAGGCATCACACGTGACGAGCCCTCGATCGGAAGATTTAAGACAGGCACTGCCCGCATTGTCCTTGGAGCGAGAGAGGCCGGCGTCCAGGGCATATCGCTTGTGCCGGTGGGAATTCACTACGAAGACAAAGCCGCGCTGCGCAGCCGCGTGTCGGTCGTGGTGGCTGAGGCCTTGGACCTGGACGAGGAAGTTGCGAGGTATATCCGTGGAGCCGATGGCGGGGCAAGTCCCGACAATCGTGAAGCGGTTCGTGGACTGACTTCGGTGTTGGATCGTCGACTCAGGGAGGCCGCGCCCGACTTCGAGAGCTGGCGGGATGCAATGGCGCTGACCGAGGCTGCCGAAATCACGCTTCGAGCGATCAGCGAACCTGGACAAGCTGTGTCGCTCTCGGAGCGGGATCGACTCGCTGGAGTTCTGGCAGGTTGCCCCACGAACGATCGATCTGCGATCGTTGCTTCGGTCACGGCCTATGCGAGGGGTCTCGACAGCCAAGCGGTGAGCGACGCCGATATGGCAACGTCTGATGGCGACACGCCGAGGTGGGGTACTTTGGGACGCATCGCCCTCGGCCTTCTGCTTCTCCCGTACGCAATTGCCGGATTTCTGCTCAATCTCATCCCCTTTCTGATCGTCAAAGCCGTCGGAGCGTTTCGAATGGCACCAGCTGCGATGGCCTCACTCAAGCCGATCGTGGCGATTCTGGTGTTCGGTGCCACATGGGCACTCGCAGCCTGGGCGGTCCTCCAGCAGTTCGGGTGGATTTGGGCAGCGGCATCGTTGCTGGTGATGCCGCTCTACGGGATTGCAACCGTGATGCTTTGGGAGCGAGTCGTTCTCGGCCTCCGAGCATCGCGGGTCAGTCGGGCTCGCGGAATCGGAGGCTCGGCTCGCGGGGTACTTCGTCATGACCGGCGGGCCCTGGTAATGCTGGTGGTTGAGTCGACTTGAGCGAGTCCGCCCTTTTCGTGATCTTGTTCATCATTCCGCTGGCGATCGTTTGGGGGTTCGTCGTCGTCGATCTCGTCCGCCGGACGGACATCAAGGCTGGCAAGAAGATTCTCTGGGGAGGGGTCGTGGTTCTCCTGGTAGAGATCGGGGCCCTGGCATACCTCCTCGCCCGCCCGTTGCGTTATCCAGGCAACCGGGCCGACGACCGGACCGGATCTGGCTCTGCCTCCGCGTTCGTTGCCGCGGCCGAATCGCATCGCCGGGGTGAGTTGGATGACTCGGACATGACTGCACTGAAGACTGTGCTGATGACCTCGCTCGGCGAAAGGATCTGATGTGCCTTTTGCCAGCTACCTGACAGTCGCGGCAATTTCAGCCATTTCCGGAGGTTTCGCTATCCCTGCCGGATTCTTGCTCGGCCTGCATCCGATCGAGACCTATCTATCGGCCGCGATTGGTTCGTCGCTCTTCCTCCTTTTGTTCGTCCCGTTGGCGGCCAAGGGGTTTGAGCGGGTCAACAAAGGACGAGATATAAGCCCTAAGGCCGAAGCTTCGATCGGGCGGATCAACGAGAGGTGGGGAGTCAAGGGAATCGGGTTGTTTGGTCCCATCTTCCCCGGCGTCACAATCTCGTCGCTTCTTGGACTTGCGTTGGGTCACAATCCCAAGGACCTGGCGAAGTGGCTGTCCATCGGCGCCTCGCTTCTATACGCCGTCTACACACTCGGGATCTGGCTGATCTTCACGGTGTTCGACTGAGCCGACGTCAGGCATTGGATGGGGGCGGAACAACGGGTCCGACGACCGGATCCTCCGCTTCCCGACGGCGACGCTCGGCCGGCCAGAGTCCAAGGAAGAGGACGAGTACCGACGCACCCCCCGCCACTGCCGCCATCACGTTGATCGAGTTGAACCCAGCCTTGTCGGCGAGAAACCCACCCAAGGCGCTCCCGATGAAGCTTCCGACGGCAGATGCAGCAATGACCCAACCGGTCGCAGCACCAGCCGGGAACGTGGCATAGCGCACCCCTGATCCCGGCTGAGAAAGACGGACAAATGGGTTGGATTGGTACAGGACCTGCACCAAAGCCGCCACGAGCAACACTGGTGATTTTGTGAGCGCACCGGCTGCTGCGAGTCCGGCCGCGGCCGCGAAACGAGCCACGGTGCCGGCCGCAAGCGGGGAGAAAGTGCCTCTTCGAGCCATCCATGCCCCAGCCGGGAAGAACAGGGCGATGTTGAGCAGGCCGGCGAGAGAAATCAGACCTGATGTAGTCGCCTCATCGATTCCAAACACGTTGGGCAAGATGTTTGAGATCTGATTGTTGATGCCGTTGTTCGCCACCGAAGAGAGCATGATGACCAGCAGGAAGATCCCGAATGTCGACAAGAACACCACTTTCAAACCAGTCTTAGGC
>JBAVIK010000188.1:0-4470 GCA_049686815.1 Acidimicrobiia bacterium
ACCCCGACCCCGATGACGACGGCGATCCCTCCAACAATCAGGGACCGACCCCGGTTGACATAACCGCACTGTCCGACCTGGCGATCGCCAAGACCGGATCAACGGGGTCCGAGCCCGGTGAGACGACCTGGCTTCTCACCGTCACCAACACCGGCCCCGCCCCGGCTCCGGGCCCCATCACCGTGGTGGACAGCGCCGGTCAGGGCCTCACCATCACGTCCGCCGTCGGAAATGGCTGGACGTGCACAAACACCTCGTCGTCAGCGACCTGCACCGACGCCGACGGACTCGCTGTCGGAATGACATCGGTGATCACCATCGAGGCAACGTCCGAGCCTGACATTTCCGTGACGAACTCAGCGACTGTCTCATTCGAGGCCGACAATGATCCCAACCCGGCGAACGACAGCGACGAGCTCAGTCTGGTCGTGGGAGGTTTGCCATTCACCGGGCTCACCCTCTCACGCACAGCGCTCCTCGCCTTCTTGCTCGTGCTGACAGGAACGGCGCTGATCGGTGTGGGTGCCCGCAGGAAAACGGAACACAAGTAGGCGACGCCAGGTCTGGCTACATCGCAGGTGGTTGAAGACGTTTGCCCCATGCCTGGGTATAGCGATCCAGGAGCATGGCCATCAGCACCAAGGCCAAGCCGACCTCGGCTCCCAACCCGAAAAGGCTGCGGGTCAAGGCGCGGATGGTTTCAAAACCCAAAGCGCCCCCACCCACGAAACCGGCGATGATCACCATCGCCAAGACCATCATGATCACCTGGTTCACCCCGGTCATTATCGTGGGCGCGGCCATGGGAATTCGCACGCCGAGCATCGTCTGACGGGGTGTCGCTCCAAACGTCCGCGAAGCCTCGACCGTCTCTTCCGGCACCTGCCGTATCCCCAGGGCACTAATCCGGATTCCGGGAACGATCGCATACAAAACCGAGGCGATGATCCCCGGAACCACGCCGACCGTGAACAGGATCACCACTGGGATGATGTAGACCAAAGATGGAATGGTCTGGAGGGCGTCGAGAATCGGCCCCAGGGCCGCCTCGACCCTTGGTTTCCGTCCGGCCCAAACCCCAACCGGAATCGCAATCGCCACGGCTATCAGGGCCGCCGTCAGCACCTGAACCAGTGTGTCGATCGACAGCTCCCACATCCCGATCAAACCAATGATCGCCACCGCGCTCGCGCCGAAAAGAGCGAACTTCCAATCCTTGACTCGCCAGCAGGCCCAGGCAGTGACGAATATCAGCACCGGCCAGGCGAGGGTGGTCGTCAGGAAATCGCGAACGGGAACGATGATGCCCGCGACGATGAAATCATTGACCGGGCGTGTCGCCCAGGAGAGATTGTCCCGCGCCCACACCACGACATTGTCGACCGGATCGAACAGATTCAGCGACCAGACATCGGGAAAGTCGACCAGACCGACAGCTCGTCCGATGAGTGTTGCCACGATCAGGACACCGATACCTGTCAGTGTCCACGACCTGGGCACCCTGCGGGTGGGATCGAGATTGGCCATGCTCCGCCACACTCGCTCCAGGACCATCGCCACGGCAACGATGGCAAGCCCCGCTGCAATGCCCCTTCCGGTCCGTCGTTGCGAGAGACTCTGAAAGACGTTCTCCCCAAGACCACCGGCACCGATCAGGGCGGCAAGCACGACAATGCCGAGCGCCATCATGATCGTCTGGGTGAGACCGGTGAGGATGGTCGGCATCGCCATCGGGATCTGGACTTTGGTGAGGGTCTGCCGGGTGGTCCCGCCGAACACACGGGACGCCTCGATCGCCGGTTTCGGCACCTGTTTGATCCCGAGAGTCGTGAGCCGAACCACCGGGGCCAATGCGTAGATGACGGTTGCGACTGCGGCATTGACCTTGCCAACGCCAAAGAAACCAATAAGTGGGAGGAAGTAGACAAACGCCGGCACCGTTTGCATCGCGTCGAGGAGAGGCCGAATCAACAGCTCGACACGTGGTTTGAGCGCGGCCCAGATCCCGAGTGGAACACCGATCGCCACTGCGATGAGAACCGACGTCGACATCAAGGCGAGTGTCTCCATCGTCGGCTCCCACAGACCGATCAGCCCGGTGTAGAGCAGAACGCCGGCGGCGAGAGCGCCCTGCTTCCACAAACGTTGTCGGGCCGGGATGAAGAAAGCCGTCGCGATCACGACGTACCACGGCACCCACAGCAGGACGTTCTCGAAACCGGTGATGACAGTGTCGAGGATGTCGGTGACCGGATTGAAGAATCCGGTGAAGAGGGCGTGCGACCTTCGGTTCTCCCGAATCCAGACTCCGAGGGCATCAACGGGGTCGGAAATGAAGGTGTCGAGGGACGCCGGGAAGGATGCTCCAGTCCCCCAGGTCGTCTGCAACACGGCAATACCAGCGAACAGCACGAGCCATGGGAGGGCTTTGCGAAATCCGACCGTGTTGACTCCGGCCAGAGACGTCGTCTCGGCCGTCATCTCTCCAGCACTCCCGCCACCGCCTCTCGATCGACGATTCCTAGTTGGTTGCCGTCGTTGTCCTCGACGGAGAGCGTCCGGGCGTCAGTGAGAAGTGACGGAAGGAAGCTCTCTACCTTGGCATCGGCTAGCACTGATCCGCTCGGCTCGGCTCCGTCGGGTGGGTGCATCACGTCGGCAGCAGTGAGAACCTTCGACTTTGGGATCCCTTTGGTGAACTCCTTCACGTAGTCGGTGGCGGGGTTGTTGATCAGCTCGGCCGCAGTCCCCACCTGATCGAACTCGCCGTCTTTCATGATGGCGATCCGGTCCCCGAGTTTGATCGCCTCCTCGAAATCGTGGGTTATGAAGACGATGGTGCGATTCATCTCGCCCTGAAGTCGCAGCAACTCTTCTTGCATATCACGACGGATGAGGGGGTCGAGCGCCGAGAAGGGCTCATCAAAAAACATGACCTCCGGCTCGACAGCCAAGGCCCTGGCCAGCCCAACTCTCTGCTGCATGCCCCCGGAGAGCTCCTGGGGATAGTGGTACTCCCAGCCTTCGAGACCAACCACCTTCAGGACCTCGATTGCTCGAGAGTGTCGGTGGCTCTTGGACATTCCCTGGACCTCGAGACCGTAGGCCACATTGTCGATGACCCGACGGTGGGGCAACAGCCCGAAATGCTGGAAGACCATCGACATCTTCTCGCGTCGGACCTGTCTCAGATCTGCTTCGCCCATGGTCGTCAGCTCAACACCGTCCAGAGTGACGGTTCCCCTCGTAATGTCGGTCAGTTGGGCGATGCAACGGATGAGAGTCGACTTCCCCGACCCGGAAAGGCCCATCACGACGAACGTTTCGCCTTTGATGACGTCGAAGGAGACCGACTTCACCCCGATTGTGCAAGTCGTCGCAGCGAGAACCTCGGCCCGGGAGCTGCCTGCTTCAGCCATCTCCAAGGCGCGGTCGGGTTTGGAACCAAAAATCTTCCAGGCGTCCCGGATCTCGAGACTCGTCTCGACACTCACATCAGCCATGTGTGTAATTTAGGCACCGAGCCCCGACCTTCGGGATGCAGTTGAGGAGGAGAAGATGAAACGAGCCATTGCGGCTCTCGCGGTCATAGCACTCGTCGTTGTGGCCTGTGGAGGCGATTCAGACACAGCAGGACCCGACGAGAGCAAAGAGACGATCAACATAATCGTCAACCCATGGACCGCCTCACGGCTCAACGCCGAGGTTGCCAAGATCATCATCGAGCAAGAACTGGGCTATCCCGTCGAGACCACTGAAGTGAACGAGAACGACGCGATGTTCACCGGAATGGCCGACGGAACCCTCGACGCCGTGCTCGAGATCTGGCCGTCCGGGATCACCGACGCCGAACAGACCTACTACGACGACGGCTCAGTCGTCGACGTCGGCGAACTCGGAGCGGTGGGCAAGATCGGATGGTTTGTGCCCAGCTATGTGGTCGATGAGAACCCAGCACTTGCCACCTGGGAGGGCTACAACGACCCCGCAGTGGCAGCGATGTTCGCCACAGCCGAAACCGGCGACAACGGTCGTTTCCTCGGAACCGACCCCTCGTACTCGCAATATGACGAGCAGATAATCGCCAACCTCGGCTTGCCCTTCGAAGTGGTCTTCTCCGGCTCTGAGCCGGCGACCGTTGCGGAAGTTGATGCGAGGTACGCGGCCGAAGAGCCAATCCTCCTGTACTGGTGGACGCCAACTGCGGCAGTGGCAAAGTACGACCTGGTCAACGTGGAGCTGCCTCCGTACACCGAGGCCTGCGGCGCAAGCGCTGCCGCCGGGGACGGTGGAGTCGACTGTGACTATCCCGAAGACGTGATCGTCAAGGCTGCGTCGGGGATGCTCGGCGAGAAGGCCCCGGACGTGCTTGCGTTCCTCGAAGCATTCACCATCACCAATGAGGACCAACTCGTGATGCTCCCGTCAGTGGAGATCGACGGTGAAGACCCGGTCGCTGTCGCCCAGAAG
>JBAVIK010000189.1:0-2222 GCA_049686815.1 Acidimicrobiia bacterium
GCCAGGTGTTGAGCCTCGAATGTCCCTCGTATACAACGGTGGAGTTGCGGAGGGTCGAATAAGTCTGAACAGGTTCGTGGAGATCACCGCGACCACACCGGCGAAGATGTTCGGTATGTATCCGAAGAAAGGGACGATCGCTGTCGGCTCTGATGCGGATATCGTTGTCTTCGATCCTCACGGCAAGCACGTGATCTCTGTTGACACCCACCACATGGATGTCGACTACTCGGCATACGAAGGTTGGGAGATGGTGGGCAAGATCGAAACCGTGCTCTCAAAGGGGAAGGTCATCATCTCCGATGACACCTATCACGGGTCACCGGGAGACGGCGAGTACATCCACCGCGGAACCAGCCAGTACGTGATCTAGCGATGGGGCGCTGAATTGGATTTTGGAGTAGTACTGCAAACGAATCCGCCGGCCAAGGAAGTGGTTGAGTTGGCTCGCCTTGCGGAAAACCAGGGGTTCACTTACGGATGGACGTTCGATAGCCATGTTCTCTGGCAGGAGCCGTTCGTGATCTATTCGCTGATGCTCGAGGCCACCGAGCGGATGATCGTGGGCCCGATGGTCACCAACCCTCGAACCAGGGACTGGACGGTTCTTGCCTCAATGTTCGCCACCCTCAACGACATGTACGGAGACCGGACTATCTGTGGAATGGGGCGGGGCGACTCGGCGGTCCGTTACATCGGAGGCACACCCACCACCATTGAATCGATGATCGAATCGATGGCCGTGATCAAGGCCTTGGTCGCCGGGGAGACAGTCAATCTGCGAGGCCAGGAGTTCTCTTTTCCCTGGATCGAGACGGGATGGGACCTCCCGATGTGGGCGGCGGGATACGGACCGAAGGCGTTGGCGATGGCCGGAGAGCATGCCGACGGCTACATCCTCCAACTCGCCGACCCCCAGGTGCTGGAGTGGACGATGGCGGCCGTCAAGGCTGCCGCCGTTCGGGCAGGACGTGACCCCGACGAAGTCAAGATATGTGTGGTGGCCCCTGCCTACGTTGGCAACGATATCGAACATCAACGTGAGCAGCTGCGTTGGTTCGGGGGGATGGTGGGTAACCATGTGGCCGACATGGTCAAACGCTACGGCGACGACGACTCGAAGGTTCCGAGGGCTCTATCCGACTACATCAAAGAACGCGAGGGATACGACTACGACCATCACGGCAAATCGGGCAACCCCTCAACTGACTTCGTCCCCGACTACATCGTCGATCGCTTTTGTGTCCTGGGGACAGTCGACGAGCACGTCGAAAAAGTTTCACTCCTCCGCGACATGGGTGTGGATCAATTCGGAATCTATCTCATGCATGACGACAAAGAAGGCACCCTCCGTGCCTATGGGGAATCGATCATCCCGGTGGTGGGCGCAGTCCAGTAGTTCAGATGAGGGCCGAATAGTCTGCTTCGAGATGTTTCCAATCGAGCATCACGTTGAAACCGAGAAGACTCAGCGATGTTGCCAATGAAGGCAGGTCGTTGAATGGGGGTGGTACGAACTTCGGCTCCTCAACCAGCCCTTGATCTTCCAACTCATGCAGCGTGCGCATGTCCAGGAGGTCGACTTTTCCGCAGAAGAGCAATGGGATGCGATGGGCTCTTCCCAACTGGATGGCGAGACGCACATAGAGAAGAGTGAGGATCAACCCTTTGCCATAGCCGAGATCTTTGGTGAACGGACCTGACTCGGGAAGACTCCCACGGAAGATTCGGCTAGTGGCGCTCCAGGCCTCGTCCTCGGTCAGACCATCACTCAGAAGCTGGTTGAAGACTTCGATGAACGAGGCACCTTCAGAAGCGGCTCTCACCCCTTCGATGCGGTGCATCAGCTTGGCGAGACGTCGTGGATGGCTGCGCAGGTTGAGCATCTCAGTCAAAACCGCAAGACCTTCCTGGGTGACGGTTGATCTGGGCGCGGCTTTACCCAAAAAGGTGCAATACGGCTGGGCCAGTCCATTTTGGGTGGTTCCCACGTGGACCCATGCTTCGTGTGACTCGAGCAGGTTGAGGTCTCGTTGGGAGAACATGTGGTCTTCACGGAGTTTGATGTAGTCACTTCCCGCAGCGGCATCGGAGGCAATTCCATCGTCGGCCAGCACAGAAACCAAGCCCGGCCCCATTGATCGGTCGGCCATTCCCTGGAGGATCTCCACCGCTTTGGCCCCTGGGATGTTGCGCTCGTCGATCTCACCTGATGACTCGAC
>JBAVIK010000190.1:0-1591 GCA_049686815.1 Acidimicrobiia bacterium
CGCCCAGGATCTCGTCGGTGCTGGTTAGACCATGGCCTGATCCCGCCGCTTGCGCTGAGGTGACGGATGTTTCCCCCGCGAATCCACGGGGTCGCACGGCCGCTACCTACCCTTTTGTCGTGGACAATCAGTCAAGCATTCTGGTCTCGGTCAGTGGACCTGACCGCCCAGGCATCTCGGCGGGGTTGATGGACGTGCTGGCGGCGAGCGGGGCAGATATCTACGACGTCGAGCAGATCGTTGTTAGAGGTCGTCTCACGCTCGAGGTCTTGATCGGCGTATCGGCTGAGAAAGCAACGATCAAAGACCTTCTGTTCTTTGGGTGGGAACAGGACTTGCACATCGAGTTCGAGGTGATGGAGGCAGAGCCTCTCCCCATCGAGTCGATGTCCGTCGTCACGGTCATAGGTCACAGTGTCGATGCTCGGCAGTTCGGCGCCGTGGCCAGAGCCATCGCCAGCGGCGGCGGCAACATCGAGCGAATTTTTAGGCTGTCCCGGTACCCGGTCGTCTCCTACGAGTTGGCGATCTCGAACGGGGATATGACTGCGATCCGGGCGGCACTTGTCCGGGTGGCCGGAGAAAGCCCGATAGATGTCGCCATACAACCAGACGGTTTGGAGCGACGTGCCAAGCGTTTGATGGTGATGGATGTCGATTCGACTTTGATCCAGGAGGAAGTGATCAATCTGATGGCACGCGAGGCTGGAGTGGAAGCCGAGGTGTCCGCTATCACGGCCAGGGCTATGGCCGGAGAGATCGACTTCGAGGTCTCCCTATTGGAGCGTGTCCAACTGGTGGCTGGGCTCGATCATGCGGCCCTGGCGAGAGTTGCAAGCTCGATCACGCTGACCCCTGGGGCCCGGACATTCGTGCGCACGCTGGGAAGAATGGGTATGAAGACCGCGATCGTCTCCGCCGGGTTCACCCGATTCACCGAGGCGCTCGCCGAGGACCTCGGCATCGACTACTCCCTGTCCAACACCCTGGAAATGGAGGGTGGGGTCCTAACCGGTCGTCTTGTTGGTGAAATCGTCGATGCCGATCGCAAGGCCCGGTTTCTCGAGGAGATTGCCGAAGCGGAAGGAGTTCCTCTGAGTCAGACCGTGGCCGTGGGCGACGGTGCTAACGACCTCGGAATGCTGGCCTCGGCAGGTTTGGGGATCGCGTTCAACGCCAAGCCGATCGTCAACCAATATGCGGACACAGCGGTGACGGTTCCTTTCCTCGACGCGATTCTGTTCCTGATGGGGATTTCTCGTGAGCATGTAGAGGCCGCAGATGCAGCAGATCCCGAGTTTCACCCACCTCCTCTAACGGAGATCCCGGGGACACCCCCTACCTGACTCGATTGGTCTACGTCCAGTCGTGATGGAAGAACTCTCCACGTGGCTGATCAACGCGTTCGAAGGTGTGGGCGCCGAAGTAGTCACGTTGCGCTTGGATGAGGTTTGCCGGGAGACGGGCGGATCGCATTCCGTCGAAGTAGGCGAGGGCGCTGGAGTATGCCGGGACCGGGATTCCGGCTTCGACAGCAGCCGAGACGACTGTTCGCCATGCTGCATTGCCCCTGTCGAGGGCCACCGAGAAG
>JBAVIK010000191.1:0-15896 GCA_049686815.1 Acidimicrobiia bacterium
TGTCGGGGTCGACGAAGCCCGTCTCGAAAGCGATGCGCATGACGTCCTTGCCACTTGCTGCCCCGAGCTTCTCGAAAATGTGTGCCATATGGGTCTCGAGCGTCTTCACGCTGATGTCGAGTTCGTCGGCAATTTCGGCGTATCTGAAACCACGTGCGATGAGCGTGACGACCTCACGCTCTCTGGGAGTGAGGTGCTCGAGTTCCGAAGTCGATGCCGCCACGTCGTCGATTTGAAGTGAGTAGTTGGCCACATATCGAGACATCGGTCTGCCGCCGGCCAAGGCAAGATCGATCTGTTCCATCAGCTCGAATCCTTCGGTATTCTTCACCACATATCCGTCGACGCCTGCCTGGAGCATGCGACGAACATCGTTAGCGCTCGTTACCACGGTGAAAGCGAGGAGCTTGATATCGGGGTTGGACCCCTTGACAGCTTCGGCAACAAGCGCACCTCCCCCGCCAGGGATTCGCACATCGAGGAGTACCAAATCCGGCTGACGCTCGAGGATCATGGCAATCGCCGGCTGGACCTCTGAGGCCGAACCCACCACTTCGTACCTGTCCTCCAAATACTTTTGCAGACCGAAGAGCATCATCGGATGGTCCTCGACGACAAAAACGCGGGGTCGTGCCTCTTCACTCATTGATCGGTAGATACAAGGTCACGTCAGTACCCGATTCTGGTGCCGACTTGATGTGAGCGCTGCCCCCGACATCTTCCATCCTCCTGACGATCGAGTCGGCAACACCACCAGACGTGGTTTTCGCCGCATCGAAACCAGACCCGCGGTCACGAACATTGACGGTGACTCCGGTCTTCTTGACCTCGGCAAACAGATCGATGGTCGGCGAGCCAGAGTGTCGCGCTGCATTGGCCATCGCCTCTTTCGCCGCCTCGATCAGTTCTGCCAGCTCAGGCGTCATTTCGGTGTCGTCCCGTATCACCTGCTCGATCTCAACCCGGTATCGGTCTTCGACGGCGGCCCGAACATCAAGGAGCCGGGCACGGAACGAGTCTTCGTGTGGCGATCGGTATTCGTTGATGGTGCGTCGTAGGTCTCGCTCCTGCACACGTGTGAGATAGCGGACGTGGTCTGCGTCATCCGCGGAGCTCGAGATCAACTTGAGCGTCTGAAGGACAGAGTCGTGGAGTTCCCGAGCGATCTGGGTTCTCTGCCGGAGGACCACGGCCGCCTCCCGTTGCTCTGCCAGCTGGTTCTCTGCTTCAGCACGGTCGGCCTCCGCAGCGAGTCTCAGGGACTCCCGCTCGCGGAGACTGTCGAAGGCCCATCCAACGATGATTGCCACGACGACAAATTGGATGCTCCCCACTACACGAACCGCATCCAACCCCATGATCACGTGCAGGGCAGCGAACCAAAGGGTGAAAACCAAGGACAGCGAAAGGGTCCATGCGAGACCTGTGGTGAAGGCAACCACAAACACCCACGACATCGGATAGCCACCGGCAAAGAAATCCTGGGCACCGGCCAGCCAACCAGTGGTCAACAAGAACCCAGCTATCAGCCCATCCAACACCATGTACCAAACACGGCCGAGAAACCCTTGCAGAACCGCAACCAAGAGAAGCACAGAACCGGCGGTTCCGACGATGGCGGTGACGGTGAGGATCAGCCCGTCAGCCCCCGTGTCCGCCACAGCGGTGGTGACCACGAGCAACATCATCCACACCCACGCGAGGAGCCGCATCAGGAGAACAACCCGAACGAGAGTCTTCTCGACCGGTGGCACCGCCGAATCGTGCTCAGCGCTCATGGCGGCAACGCTAGGACACTCTCTGGCGTCGGTGGCGCTCGATCAGCGAGTTCATGAGGCGGTCTCGTATTGGCATATAGGCCAAGGCTCGCTCGATCGTGTCAGACCGAATATCGGGGTTTCCCCCCACAGGGTCAATCCCGATGGTCGACACGGAGGTCTGGCTGTTGGATACAGCCTATGAGGCACCGAAGTCCCGAACGGGCTATCACCCAGTTGGTGGCGCGAATCGCCGGAAGATTGTGTGCGGCGTCTTTCATCGGGCGAACTCTCATGCTTGGAATGGTGGCCTTGCTGACCAGCGGGGTTGCACATGCCATCGCCCAGCCGGCGCGTCACAACTCGGCTGCTGCAGACTCCATCGTCAAAGCGCTCGTCGCCGGTGATGCCAATCCCGCACAGATTCCCAGCGAATTCGTCAGGGACTTGGGCTACACGCCGACTGAGAGATCAGGAACTCTTCTTGCTCCTCACGGTGGGTGCTCGACCCCCGGGGGAATCGGCCCATCCGAGTTCGGGATGGCATGTCAGACCCATGACCTGGGATACGACGTCCTGCGCTACGCCGAGATGGAACACGGGCGGCTGAGCGCGAAAGCGAGACTCGAACTCGATTGGATGCTCTATGTCGACCTGCTTCATACTTGCGAGGACCCGCTGTGCTCGGCCACTGCCACGGCGTATTACGGAGCAGTTAGCGCCAATTCCATCCGACAGGGATTCAAGGCTCCCCACGCGGAGCCGGCCACACCCTGGGTGGCACTGGCAGTCGCGGTCGTGGGCCTCAGCGCGGTTGGCGGGCTGCCCGTGATGAAGACAATCGTCGAGACAATCGACTCCGGGAGTGGTGTGCGTCGAGGGTTCAAGATGCGACGACGGTTGGAGGCCTTGGGCTCGAGGCGCCGTCGTCTGATACCGGGGGGTTCGTGGATCAGGCAAACCTCCGCCTACTCAGAAGGTCGCGGAGCCTGACTGGTTCGGTTGAGACACGCATGATGTGGTGAAGCCGAGTCTTCCTGGCTGGGCTCGCTCAGGGCTTGATCGATCGAGCCCCAAGAAACGCGATCACATACCCAACATATGAAGCGATAGCACCAATGACGTCCGGGAACTCGTTGAGAGTTCCGTCAGCGAAGCGAAGGTCCTCGATCACCACGAGAACGCCCACCACGGCCAGCAGATAACCGACAATCTTGGAGAGGACCGGCGTCGGAGCCAGCTTCTCCACGAAGGTGCCGTCCATCCTGGGGAGGGCCACAGCAGCGATTGCCAGAATCATGGCGATCCAGCCCACCCAATAGTCGTTGAGCAGAAGACCAAACACAATGTAGGTCCCAATGAGAACGATGCCGCCAAGGGCAACCATCCCCTGGGGAGAACTGAAACCGGACATGGTCGCCGTTGGTGCTGGTACGCCCGCTGCGCTCTCGCCGCCCGAAGTGGCATCTGAATCGTTGGTCATGGCATCTCCTCGCTGCTCGGGGCCGGTAGGAAACACCGGACGAACCGAGAGTATCAATCGCTACCAATCGGTGACGTCAAAAGGGCAACGTTCGAGAAACAGCGCGGTTTGGCGTCGCGAATCCCCCCCGAGACGCGAAGAACCCCGAGGGAGCAGTAGCCGAGGCTATCGCCCTCTCGGGGCTTCCGGTCTGTCCCGTGCTCCGGCCGTTAAGCCGGTCCACCGGTCAGACACGAAGCTCGCCTCTCGGCGGTCTTCGTCCCGTCCTGAGGTTGCCCTCAGTTCGGTAAGACGAAACATAACCGAGAGTCGCACCCAATGTCACGTCGAAACGCCAACGATTTTTCGCGATCTCTGCAATCGCCCGTGAAACACTGACCGTCGCACCTCTTCGCAGATGAACCGGATGCGCTTCTTCCAACATCCCGGCATTTGTTGGAGGTCCTCACTATCCGCTAGGGACTCATCCCGAACCACTGATCCAGCAAGCCCGGCCACTGATCTTCGCTCACCGGTAGTTCAGTCCACTCTCCTTCTCTTCTGAACTTGATTCGATCATCGAGGAGGGTGACCCGGTCCGGTCCCCCTTCAATCAGCCTCGTGGCGAACCGAGACTTCGTCCAAGATAGGTCTGGGGCTGTTTGCAGCCAGGTCGAGGCCTCGTCGAAATCGGAGAGACGTGTCGCTCTCCGAAGAAACCGATAGTGCTGTTCGGTTGCCGAGTCGGGTCCAACGCTGACAAGCGTGGTCTGGTCGTTTTCGAATAGGAAGCCGAAGTCTCCTATGCCACCGTCGTGCGGGCCCTCGGAGTCGAGAGCCAACGGACGGATGAACGAGTCTCCAAAACCGACGTCGACCAGGTAGGGCCGTTCAAGCTGCACCTCGAGTGCGAGATGGGTGGGCATCGGCGAGATTGGTGGGTAGAGCACCGTCGCGGCCAGTCGCTTGACCCGATAGCCAAGCTCAGTGAGGAGCGCCGCAAACGCACCGTTGAGCTCGAAACACCATCCTCCCCTTCCACGCTCGACGATCTTGGGGACGGACCAACCGTCGGCCGTCTGGACGCCGCGACGATAGAAGACGTCGAGATTCTCGAACGGGACAGCCGTCAGATGTTGCCGCTGCAGCAACTCGAGGGTGGCGAGATCAGGCGCAACAGGACGTTCCACTCCGATTCGGTCCAGATAGCCACCCCAATCCATCGAGCAATTCTGGCATCACTCGTTCGAACGGATCACGCATCGGTCGGACCAACAGCGCAAGGTCTCATCGTTGCGGCTCGTTTCGAGAATGTTGACGTGACTGCGCCCCGCGCCCTGACGACTCACGACAGTCCGATTCGGCCGTCCAAGAACCAGACGTTCATCTGGCCCTTTCCCTTCACATCGACGACGCCACCGGGCTCGCAGACGAACCGCTCATCCACGAGGTCCTTGGTCGTCGCCGTTATCTGAATTCGCCCTTCACTCCCGGATGACTCCATACGACTGGCGACGTTGACCGAATCTCCCCAGAGGTCATAGCTGAATTTCTTCGTACCAATGATGCCTGCCACGACCGGCCCGGAGTTGACCCCAATCCGGAAAGCGATTTTGCGGCCACCAAAGTGTCTCTCTTCGACCATCTGCTGCATGTCGAGCGCCAGATCGCATATTGCTTCCGCATGATCGAGTCTCGAATTGGGGACGCCTGAGGCCACCATGTGTAGGCATCGCCAATCGTCTTTATCTTCTCCAAGCCCCTCGCGTCGACCATTCGATCGAACTCACTGAATATATCGTTGAGCAAGGCAACCAACTCGTTGGGTCTCATGTCGGCCGACATCGGCGGTAAACCCCGCAACATCCGCGAAGAGAATCGATGCTGATTCATACTCGTCTGCGATCATTTCATCAGAGATCTTGAGCCGATCAGCGATCGCCCCAGGAAGGATGTTCTCGAGCAGATCATCAGAGACTTCGAGCAATTCGGCTCTTTGCCGAACGTAATACCAGAGCACCAACGAAGCGAACACCAGAACGATGAGGAACGTGAAAGTTGCAGTGACTTCGGGGTCAGGGAACTCGTAGAGCGGCTCTATGAGCCACGCACCGAGCGAAGATGCGATAAAGCCGACGACAGCTGCCGCCAGGTACGCCCCCGCTCGCCAGTCGCCAAAAATGATCAGCGCCGCGAACACCAGGACGACCGCCCACATGAAGTTGACTCCGGATTCGAGGAATCCCCCGAAGAGCAAGGTCATCGCCACCGCCACAGCAAGGTTGACTGAGAGCACGACGTGGAGGATCCCGGGGAATGCGCTCGGCAGCAGCCAGAGCGCAACCAGTACGACGGCTGCCGACAGGAACGAAGCGCTGACTACCAGCGCTGCAAGTGGAGCATCGGCGTCGATCAGCTGAAAGATCAGCGGCCACGGATTGAGAAGGGCGATCCACAACGCACCCGTGATCAGCCGCTTCGTTCGTCTTGTCTCCTGGTCGTCATCTTCGGTGACGGCAATTGAAATTGCCCTCTCGGCGAATAGGGGCAGACGCAGTCTTTTGTAGCGTGGGATGTTGGGTCTGTTTGTCATATGGCCCAGGAGACTCGGACCGAGCCACGCTAACCCTTACCCCTCCCGTTCCGGTTCAGAGGATCCGTTCTTGCCACCATCCGATGCGCCCGTGGGTCTGGTCGCACGTCTATGAGGGGCCGTCGACTACCGAAAACCCGGCTGCCACCCACGCATAGAAGCCGCCCTCGAGATTGGCCACGTTGGTGTACCCGAGCTCGCCGAGTGTGACAGCGGTGAAGGCGCCGTTGCCACCTCCGTCACAGTGGACGACAACTCGACGATCGAAGTCGCCGAACTCCCCATCGGGTCGAAAATAGGGGCTGTCGGGATCAGCCCACCACTCCACCACTTGTCTCGGTACGGGGATCGATGTGGCGATCCTCCCTCGCCGTTCGATCTCCTGGGGAAGACGAACGTCGAGCAAGAGAATCTCGTCCGAGCCCATCTCTTCTGCCAATTGTGCAGGTGTGATTGCTTCGACCGAATCGTTCGCCTCGGCCCACATCTGAAGCACGCTCTTTCGCACCAGGTCAACCTCGTGGTCGGGCCAGGATTTCTAGCAGATCTGACCTGTGTGGATCGAGATCGAGATCATTCTCTGATTGTCTGGTCGGATGAGGGGTCGGGAGTCCCTGTACCCTGACATGGAGCCCGTCCGCCAGACACTGGTTCCGTGTGGAATTGACACACTCGTCCAGCAGGTCGCTCCCCTTCACACGGCGTAGAGGTCGCCAGCGAGATACTTCAACCCTGTGTCGATGGCGATTGTCACGACGGTGTGACCCGGTCCTAGCTCACTGGCTATCTCGATCGCGCCGGCCACGTTGAGACCCGTCGACGTCCCAGCAAGGAGACCTTCCTCGGCGGCCAATCGCCGAGCCATGGCACGTCCATCGGACTCTTCGATGGCTCTAGCTTCGTCGTAGCGGTCTGGGTCCAACAGTGGCGGCATGAACCCGATTCCGATTCCTTCCACGCTGTGGGCGCCTGCTCGTCCGGCGGTGATGAAAGGTGTGGACGCAGGTTCAAATATGACGACCCGGGCGTTCGACCCACCGTCGGACAACGCCGAGGAGACACCCATGGCCAGGCCGGCGGTCCCAACGGCAGAGCAGAAGACGTCGATTGGACGATCTAATTGCTCCAACAGTTCCTCTCCTACCCCGCGGTACCCGACCAGCGAGTCTGCATTGTTGAGCTGATCGGTGAAATAGGTCCCCGACTCCGAGGCATACTCCGTCGCCTGCGCGATCATCCGAGGAACGAGATCTGGTGTGACCTTGCCGCCTTTACTGGGAACAACGGTCAACTCGGCACCAAATGCACCCATCGTCTTCAGCTTCTCACTGGAGAATGCATCCGACGAAACCACTCTGAACCGGTAGCCTTTGGCGGCGCACACATAGGCCAACGAAGAGCCGGTACTGCCTCCGGTGTACTCCACGACCGTCATTCCTGGTCGGAGATCACCCCGCTTCTCGGCCTCTTCGACCATGGAGAGGGCCATCCGATCCTTGTATGAGCCTGTCGGGTTGAACCACTCAAGCTTCACAAAAACGTCGGCAGCACCCTCAGGCACGACCTTGGCCAATTTGACGACCGGAGTCCCACCCACCACGTCGGTCATCGAACTACCCATACGCAACATCTCGTGCCTTTCCACGTTATCCGTAGGAACCTAACCACCTCACTTCAGAACCTTCCGGTCCGCAATGAGTGACCTCTCACGAACGTTGATTGAAGCCTGAAGTACGACGGTGATCGCTCTGGCACCTCCCTGCTTCGAGCATGCCCGATGGTGTCCTTGCGTTGGGCCTGACGCTCTCAACATGCCCGACCTGGTTTGACCCCGTTGGCACAATGGCTCGATGAGAGTCTCCGCTGGTGAAGAGCAGAGCAAGCGAGTGAAGTGGGCCCTGGTAGCGATCGTTGTGGCAGCAACAATGGTCTCGCAAGCCTTCGGGCGGTTCACTTACGGTCTTGTCCTTCCTTCCGTCCAGGCAGACCTTGGCATCTCCTACACCCTGGCTGGAACGCTGGGGACGTTGAACCTCGCCGCGTATCTCCTGGCGAGTCTGGGAATTGCGTGGTTGTCGACACGCCTACCGCCCGATCGCATCATTCGGTTGGGGATCGGGATCTCCACTCTCGGACTAGCGGGCATGTGGTGGGCCCCCAACCTGGGTGTTGTGATCACCGCGATGGTGGTGACCGGGGCCGCAGGCGCGGCCATTTGGATCCCGGCGCCGGCTGTGACCTCGAGTCTGGTCCCACCAGAACGACGATCGATTGCCATTGGCACCATCGGCACCGGAATCGGCCTCGGATTCGTATCGGCCGGATGGGTCGCCCGAGAGGTAGGTGAACAGTGGACTGCTGTGTATGGGTTCGAGACAGTGGTCGCCGTGGTCACAGCGGTTCTGGTCTGGATCTTCGTACGTGTCCCGACAGCACCAGGCGGGAGTCGACCTTCACTACGTGCGCTGGGGACCGTTCCAAGCTGGGCCTACCTACTCGCCACCTATGGCGGGTTTGGGCTTTCGATGTCCTTGTTCGTCAATTTCTTCGTGGCAAGACTCGAGGAAGACGCGGGCTACTCGACTTCGACTACGGGTCTGGTCTTCGCGGTCTTCGGCCTAGCGTCGATCGTCGGTGGCCCCATCTACGGCGCTGTTTCCGATCGGCTCGGGCGGGGGCGGACGATGCAAATCGGATTCGCCACGATGGCTGCCGCCTCACTGATTCTCCTGGCCGGCTTCGGGCCCTGGCCGTGGTTGGCTGCATTTGTGTTCGGACTGGCTTTTGCCGGCATCCCAACCAGCACGGCAACATACCTACGTGATCATCTCTCGGCGCTCGAGTTCGGCTCCGCCTTCGGAGTCATCACTCTGGCGTTCGGAGCGGGTCAGCTTCTGGCACCTCAGATCGGAGGATGGCTCGGAGACGCCCTCTCTTCTTTCACACTCGTCTTCGTCCTGGCTGCGCTCGTGGCCATTCTTGCCTCACTTGTGAGCGGACGACTCGCCAACTTTCCAACCGCTGTCGACCCGTGACAAAGCAGGGTCGGCGGCGTCTAGAGGATCGTCTAGATCTAAGAGCTGGATGCGGCCGCGGCCATCGAGGCGAGACGATCGACCTGGTTCTGATAGGTCTGGCTCATTGCATCCAACCCAAATCCAAGACCTTCCTCGGGAACAACCAGGCCGGTGTCGACTTCGAACGGCGGAGCTGCTACCGAGATCACTCGTGCACCGTCACCGCTCGGCACCAGATAGTCGGTCCATTTGAATCCGATCCCGGGTCCTATCGGCGCAGTTTGTGTCACATATTCGTGAACCTTCATGTCGACGATCGCGATCACAGCAATATCGTTGTTGGGGCCGTGAGCGCAGTGGTACTCGGTGCCGGGACCAATACGACCCCCTTCGGTCCCGATCAATTCACTGTCGTTGGCATCGATCCACCGTGTCCGTTTCACAGGGTCGAGCATGTGATCCCATACCACACCGATGGGTGCTGGAGTGTGGGCCTGCACCGTGAACCAGGCCTCTCCTTCGCGGACCTTGTCCTCGGTCTGGCTGCGGCGGAACTCCCATACGTCCTTCAACGAGCTGACATGCCCGCTGACCCGTCCGACATGTTCATACTCCTCGGTGTGGGGAGTCCAGCCGGCAACTATCGCTTCGATTCCCAGATCGGCGACACAGCGGTCGGTAACGAACAGGTAGTCGGATATGCCGGTGGTTTCGATGATGGTGTTCTTGAGCAACCGATGAACCACGATCACGTCGGGGCCGGTGAGTGTTTCCCGCCCGCCCATCTTGGATACGGCGAACTCGCCGCAGTGCATCACGATCTTCAGGCCGAGGCCCTTGATGTTGACACAAGCGTTGCATTGACAGGTGGTGTTGAGGACCATCGTCTCGAGGGCCGACGCGAAGGCGGTGTAGAGCCGTTCCACCGAATCGACGACTGCCTGGCCGATCGTTCCCTCCGGCATCTCTCCGTACAGAAGCACGGCGTCACCTTCGATACTCGAGAGCGTTAGAGGAGCATTGATTGCCGAAATGATCGCGTTGAGCAGCTCTTCGAGGATTCCGTTGGCGTGCTCGAGCTCGCTTTCGGTGAGGAAGCGGGTGTACCCGGAAATGTCAGCGATGACGAGGTGGCCGTTCATAAGGCCGGGTCAGGCTACTTGCCAACGGTGCGGTCTGGGGATGCGTCGAGGACGGACGAGTTCCAAAATAGGCCGCCACATAGCGTCACAATCGCCGTTCGACGGATAGGGTCTAGTCATGAGATGGAGGATCGGGTTGGTTGCCCTCGTCATGGCAGTGGTTGCCTGCGGCGGGAGTAGTTCGTCGGATGGGACGTCAACACCGGGTGCTGCCTCACCACCACCATCGAGTGGGGAGCCAGTCGCCGAAGGCTCATTCGAAACGGTTCAAGCCATGCAGAAAGCGGTTGAGGCAGCGTTTTATCTCTGCACTGCACCCATCAAGATCTACGACCCACCAATTCTCGAGGGTGCCCTGGCACAAGCCGACTGCTCCAGCGTCGTGAGTCTTCTCATCTTCCCACCCGATGGCGTCGCCAATGGGGCCGCTGACCTCCTGGCCAGCGGCACATCAGTTCTCATTCTTGGAAACAACTGGATCATCGGCTGCTCAACCGATGAGGCTGCCTGCGAGCGAATCCACGGGGGAACCGGCGGAGAACTCGTGGTGAACACACCCTGATCCTTTGCCCACCACACTTGCCTCTTGCTGAGCATCACGGCTTAGGTTCCGGACGCAACCATCTCGAGCATATGGAGAAGGCAGTAAATCAGTCCGTTTAAGTCACGCCGCCTGTGGCTATTCAGACTTCTCTCCCCCAACAGAAGATCCTTCGCTGCTTGAGGACGGCTGGGATGATTTCCGTACCATCGGTTTGTGAGGTGGTCTGCGTCTATCCCTTGACGGTGAACGTCCCCCGCATTTCGGCAGCGAAATGTCCGGTGAGAGTGCAGAAGTACTGGTAGACCCCGGGTTCGTCGAAAGTGAGGGTGAGTGAATCGGTTTCTGCCGGCTCGAGAAGGCCCAGCTCGGCGATCACGATGCTCGGTTCAGCTTCGATCGCCGAATTCGCATCCTTGAATTCGGTGAAGACCCCATCCACGATGACCAAACCGCCATTTGCCGTCTTGTCGTCGTGCGGTCGTTGTGTCACCCATTGCATGCCTGTTGTTCGTCTGTTTGAAAGAGGTTGAGCAAATCCTCGAGGTGGTGATGACAGAGCGGACAATGAAAGCCGGGTGGGACAAGACGTCAGTGGGCCGGACTACCCAGAGATTGCAGCGGTCGATGGTGACGATCCTTGACCGTGCCTCCCCCCTTCGAGTATTGCTGGCTGGTTTCGTCGCCGGATTGGTCTTGGGGGTTGTGGCCCGGGTATGGATGAGATTCGTAACCACTGATCCAGAGTTCAGCTGGGAGGGAACCCTGCTCATCGTTCTCGGCTTTGGTGTGATGGTTCTCGGCCAGTCCGGTGTCTATCTCGGAAGAAGGAGTGGTTCGGGCCCCGCTGGTTTCGTGGCGCTAAGAGGCGTGGCAATCGTCACTCTTGTCCCGCTAGCCACCGGTGCGGGGGCGTTCGCATTTCCGATCATCGTGTGTGCGCCGTTGGCGGTCACACGAACGGGGTGGAGTCGATCGTTGAGGCTCCTGCTGGGATCGCTCGTCTTGGTTTCCAGCGTTTTCGTAGTGTTCAGCCTGTTCGCTGAACTGAACGCGATGCGAGCCATTATTGGAGCGTTGTGGTTCGCTCTCATCTACGTAGCTGCCGCATGGGCGGTCTCGTTTTCGTTCGCTTCCCGAGACGACTCACGATTCACCCATCGGATGAACGACCGCCAGGGTCGCCAAGAAGCACCGACCCAACTGCGCCAATGGCCGACAAATGAATGACCCTTGCGGCCGCAGGCCGAAACTGCGCTGAGAGTCCAACCTGGCTGGATGGACCACATGCCGGACAACGATTTCTCCCACTTCATGAAGCGGAGGAAGCCGCCGCCCGATTTCTGACGTGAGCACCCGTGGGAGGTGGAACTGGTCCCCCGTCGGCTCACCGAGATTGGGGCTGCTGTCCCCGCTGGCTCGGGATACGACGCAACGGAACTGCTGGCATCACTGCCAAAAGGGCAACGCGCGTCTTCCAGGACTTTCGGCCCTGTTGCGGAGACGAAGAATCCCCGATTCTGGGGATGAAGGAGGTTCCGCGATGGCAAGATCCGGAAACTACGTTCTGTTCGACCTACCGGCCGGGGAACAGCCTGTGGACAAAGACTTTCTCGTCCGTCTCGGTCATCCCGTCAAGGTTTGCCATGGGCCTGGCGGGAAGCGCCAATGTCCTCTTGTAGCGGGAAAGGGGTGTCCTCTAGTCGAGAACGCTCATGGGGTCGTGTTTGAACTCGACCTCGATCGTCCCGAGCACCAGGAGATCCTGACCGAATACATGAGCGAGTTGCGCGACGACATGCCGATTCGGGTCGCCGTCCGCCCCGGACAGGAGAAGGAGTATGCAGGTCTACTGAAAGGCGTTCGAGTCTGGACCCACACTCCAGTGGCCGGCGACCTCGACGCGTTCGCCGCCGAGGTTGAGGCTGCGGACGAATTCAGATCTGACTCACATTGAAGGACAACACGCAGAGGAAGGTTTGACAGCCTGCCTCGAACCGAGGAAGGAGTCGAGCTAAGAACGTGGGGGTCAAGTGACTCCTGCACGCTGGGTCGGTCTTGTCTGTCCGAAGTAGTTGTGTAGGCGGAGCGGGTACCGAAGTCTGGCGACGACTCAGGCGGCCCTTTCCTCCCTACTGCTCCTGAACATCCGTGCCAAGACTCCGAAGTTCGGCGCCCATCCAACACCGAACACTTTGGATGAAATCATTGGACCTTCTGGGTCCCAATATGTATCCCTGAACCGCTCGATGGTTGGCATACGGAAGTCGTATGGAAAGACTGCGACCTGGCCGTGCCATGTCCTCTCCTCCTTGGGTTTGCGTAGTTCCTGGATGATGGCAACGAGGCCGACCAGCGCCAGGATCAGATTCCAGAGATCCTTTAGAGACGGTTGCGGCTTTCTGTTCCCATCCTTCATCGGATCTCCTCTTGGTTTCGTTGCCGACGCCGTCGAACGAAGCCTCGGCGACTTCTGACGCAGGCTAAATGAACGCAACACCTTGTCTCACCGGGTATCTCCCAAGACATGACATAGCGAGGAGTCGTGTGAGCCGATCATCGGGTGCGAATGGTTGGCCAACGGTTTCTCCGCATCTCGCGTCATCGGGAGTCACCGAGACCAGTTTCGCACGACAACGGCGGGCGGTGTCTTATTAGCGTCAGGCGCATATGTCTAAACAGGGCCATGTGGTGATTGTGGGAGGTGGAGTGGCGGGGATGAGCGCGGCTCAAGAGCTGGCGGAGAGGGGCTATGCGGTCGAGGTCTTCGAGCGGAGCTCTGAGTATGTCGGTGGCAAAGCGCGCTCAGTGAACGTGCCCGAGACAAACACACAATTCCCGGACAAGTACCTTCCTGGCGAGCACGGATTCCGATTCTTTCCCGGCTTCTACAAACACGTCACCGACACGATGAAGAGGATCCCGTACCGTCAGGCCGACGGGCGTGCGAACACCCATGGGGTCTACGACAACCTGGTGAGCACGAAGAGAGTCATGGTCGCCCGTTACGACAAGGAGCCGATAGTCGCTGACGCCAACTTCCCTCGATCCTTGGCGGACCTCGAGGTGATCATCCACGACCTGCATGCTGGAACCGACACCGGCCTGGACACGGCTGAAGAGGAGTTTTTCGCCGAGCGCATGTGGCAGCTCATGACCAGCTGCCGGGAACGACGAAACAGCGATTACGAACGTCTCAGTTGGTGGGACTATCTCGAAGCCGATCGATTCAGTAAGGCCTACCGGACATTGCTGGTGGCCGGCCTCACCCGCACACTCGTCGCCGCGCAGGCCCGGTCGGCCAGCACCAAGACTGGCGGTGACATTCTCCTTCAGCTTCTGTACACGATGATGACGCCCGGCAAGAACAACGACCGGGTGCTCAACGGGCCCACCAACGACGCCTGGCTGACCCCGTGGCTTCACTATCTCCAAGAACTGGGGGTCGTCTATCACCTCGGTGCCAGCGTCGTGGGGATCACCATGCAGGATGGGCGTGTCTCCAGTGTGGAAATCGAAGACGGATCCGGCGACACGCGATCTGTGATTGCCGATCACTACATTTTGGCGACGCCCGTAGAGCGGGCGGCCCCGTTGATGACCAGCGAAATGGTTGATGCCGATGCCACGCTCGGTGATCTACAAACCCTGGCGAAGAGTGTCAGTTGGATGAACGGAATCCAGTTCTATCTGAACCAAGACGTCAAGGTCACCAAGGGTCACATCATCTTCAGCGACAGCCAATGGGCGTTGACCGGGATTTCCCAAATCCAATTCTGGAAAAACTATGACCTGGGGGATCGGTTCAACGGCAAGGTGAAAGGGGTTCTCAGCGTCGACATCAGTGACTGGCTGCATACCAAGTATGAAGGCATCCTCGCCGAGGACGCCGATGCCGAGAAGGTCAAAGACCTCGTTTGGGATCAAATCAAGAGGAGCCTGAACGTTGGCGGCAAGACGGTTCTCGGCGACGCCATGGTGGAACATTGGTACCTCGACCGTGACATCAGGTGGAATCCCCCCGAGCGTCGAGACGAGGACAGTGAGCCGCTCTTGGTCAACACGGTAAACAGTTGGGGTCTTCGACCCGAGGCCGTCACCCGGATACCGAATCTGTATCTCGCTTCGGACTATGTGCGCACCAACACCGATCTGGCCACCATGGAGGGAGCCAACGAAGCAGCGAGACGAGCCGTGAACGGCATTCTCGCCGCTGACCGGTCCGACGAGCCGCTGTGCGAGGTTTGGCCGTTGAGCGAACCAGTGTTCTTCGCCCCATTCAAGTGGCTCGACAAGCGCCGGTTCGGTTCAGGTCAACCTTGGAGCGGGCATGTTCCCCGTGCGATGGAACTGGCCCTGGTTCCCTGGGGTCTCGGGTTCGGAGCCCTCTTCTTCGTCAGATCCCTGCTCAGCTACGTCACACCCGATAAGTGACTTCACGATGACGATCTGGGAGTACCTCCAGGACCCCGGTCCCTGGTTCAACACCGCGGCTTACACGCCACTCCAGATAGCCATGTTCACAGCAGGAGCGGTCCTGTGGGTCGTGGTCTATGTGGTGACCCTGGTCAGATTGAGGACCTACCGGGAGTTGGCCATACCCTTCTTTGCGGTCACGTTGAATATCGGGACCGAGTTGACGACCGCGGTCTTCTTCGTGCCCGACATGGGCTCTGTGCTGGTGATCGCCTATTGGGCCTGGCTGGTGCTCGACGTCTTCATAGTGATCGGGTTGTTCCGTTACGGCGCCAAGCAGGTGAGGGCTCCGTATTTCAAAGAGAAGTTCCGGGTCCTCATGGCGGCGTGGATACCACTGGTGTTCTTGGTCCAGTACAGCTTCATTCTCGAGTACGACTTGCCGATGGCTCCGCTCAACTCATTCATGATCAATCTGGTGATGAGTGTGGCTTTCATCTACCTGGTGTTCATACCCAGAAAGTCCACCAGCTCGAAGCTGATCGGCTGGTGCAAATTCTTGGGCACCGGAATCATCGGCGTGATGTTCTACACCAAATATCCGGAGAACAATGCGCTCACCTCGTTGTATGTGGCAGTGGCGGTGGTGGACATCTATTACCTGTACCTGCTGTACACCGTGAGCCAACCAATCCAAGGCGCTCATGCAGACGCGGATTGACCGCTGGAGCGATCATTTCCTTCCTCCAGGAAGACCGACTTCGACGGAGGAACTGAAGAAATACCGCATCCTGATTTTCGTCTGCTTTCTGACCAGCCTGCTCGCCTTCGGATACTTCTTCTTCTCTTGGGTCGTCGACTTTCCCGCGGGTGCCTACGCCATGGCTATCAGCGGCGTCCTGTTTGCCGGTTTGCCGTTCACTCTGAGGGCAGGTTTCAGCCGCACCCTCGTTGCCAACGTCTACGTC
>JBAVIK010000192.1:0-2158 GCA_049686815.1 Acidimicrobiia bacterium
CGAGTACCGAGCCGGGGCCGACGCCGAGCCTCCGGCGGATCTCCGCAGGGACCGAGATCTGCCCTTGTGCGGTGAGTTTCGATTGAGCAAGAGCCATGGATCACATTACCATGGTAATGGACGGATGTCAAGGACTATGTCACGCTCCCCGGTGTCGGTCGAACACTGGGCCAAGCTGCGAGCCGCAGCATTGATGATGCCCGCCAGTATGCCCGACTACCACTACCGCGGTTCGTCAGCTTCATGTGATGGGATGGACTCCTCCTTTCGACTCGGTCGGCATCGACGTGCCAGAGTCGGGTTGGCTAACCACAAGGAGGAGCCCATGCCCATCGTGAGCAATCATGCCGTGACGGCGGTTGACATTGCAAAGTCGGTGTTCGAGGTGGCGGTGTCGATTCAGCCGGGAAGGGTGAGCGAGCGTAGGACGCTGTCGCGTTCGAAGTTCCTGATGTTCTTCGCCACCCGGCCTGCCACGACGGTCGTGACGGAGGCGTGTGGCTCATCACACCATTGGGCTCGGCAGCTGCAGCAGCTGGGTCACCGGGTCGTTCTGCTCCCGCCGAGTCTGGTCAACCCCTACGTGGTACGCAGCAAGACCAACCGCACTGATGCCAAGGGCATCCTCGAGGCCTATCGCAACGAGGAGATCCACCCCGTGCCGGTCAAGAGCATCTATCAGCACACGCTGATGAGCCTTCATCGGGCCCGCTCTGCCTGGATGCATGCCCGTACGGCCAGGATCAACACTGTGCGTGGGCTGCTACGGGAGTTGGGAGTGTTCCTCCCGACGGGGGCGAAGAAGGTCGTCCCCCTGGTACACGAGTACATCGGGGACGCCGAATCGGATTGCCCGGAAGCTCTTCGCCCGACGCTGCACGCCATGTGCCGCGAGATCCGCGACCTGGAGACGAGCATTCGAGACACCGAGGCCCAGCTCGAGCGCCTCGCGAAGGATCTGCCCATCGTGGCTCAGCTGCGCTCGATTCCCGGCATCGGGCTGCTCACCGCGACGGCTCTGATCGCCTTCGTCGGCGATGTGCGGCGCTTCAAGAACGCGCGCCGCTTCGCCAGCTACCTCGGCCTCACACCGAAGGAGTTCTCCACCGGCAAGAAGCGGCGACTGGGCCGCATCTCGAAGCAGGGGAACACCTACCTTCGACACCTTCTCATCCACGGTGCTCGCTCGCTCCTGCGCGCGGCCGCGACCAAGAAGGAGACTGACCATCTTCGTACCTGGGCGCTGGCCAAAGCCGCCAGCCGTGGCCCTCACAAGGGCGCCACCGCCGTCGCCAACAAGCTCGCGCGGATCGTCTGGGCGGTGTGGTCCAAGAACGACGCCTACCGCTCACTCCCCACCGCGGCCTAGAACTCGATGAACATTTCACGCCCCACACTGCGTCGCTGATCAGACCATGGGCAACAGGTCGGACCTGCGAGTGACGAAGCCGGAAACAAGGATGGCCCTTCGAGGCCCTTCATGCGATTGGCTCTCACTCGTGCGGATTCCATGGTGGCCCGGAGCCGACGCGCTCCAACTCAGAGGCCGGAGATACGTTTGCAGTCCGTTCCCGTTGCCACGCTTCGCCACAGGGGCATCCCACAACAACGCCTTCACGACACACCGTCGACAGGAGTCCTCTATGAACTAGCGTCAGGAATCATTTTCCTCTTGACGGAGGAGTCCAGATACCCTTGTTCGACGTCGGCCGCGAATCCGGCATACCCACCCGCCTAGTGAACCGCCTGCTTGCATCGTCGTCTTCGTCCGGTGGCCACGAGGATCACCGAACCCATATTGGGTGCGACGGCGTCAGTAGGTACGCATAGAAAATGAGCAGCATCAGAGTCCCGCACACGATTCCAACGGCGCGGGATACTCTGCCTCCACGACCCCGCCGCGCAGCGAGGTCGATCAGACCCCAAAGGGTCGTGCATAGTCCACCGAGGGTCAGGAACAGCCTGCCCTGAACGGCGCACGCCAGCGCTATCACGATGCCAAGTGCGGTCATGACGTAGGGCCAAGAGCTCCAGTACAGCCAGTGAGCCTCACCGAGGAAAGTCGGCTTGTCAGACACGGGCACCTCCGCAACCTGAGTAGCGAATCAACGATTGGGGACGCTGACCATCGGCCGCCTCGCTTTTCGAGGCGGCGAAC
>JBAVIK010000193.1:0-5261 GCA_049686815.1 Acidimicrobiia bacterium
GGTCAGTGACGACCTGACACCACGCCAAACCGTCAAGGTGTCCGCCAGAAGAACCAGCGGAGCCACGGTTGAGTTCGACACGACTGCCCGGGTCGACACGCCGATCGAAGTCGAGTATCTGCGCAATGGTGGGATCCTTCACTACGTGTTGAGGAGGATGGCGTCTGACTGAGGGTGAGCCAGGGCCGCTGCCACGACCCAGCCTGAAACTGACCGGTGTATTCGTGTTGGTAGTTGCAGCAGGTCTGCTCGTTGCGTGGATCGTGCGGTCAGACGGGACAGTCGACGTCGCCGAGGTGGGCTCAATGGCTCCGGGATTCACAGTGGAAGTCATCGATGGAGACGAGTACACACTGTCTGACGACTTGGGGCGTCCAGTCGTCCTCAACTTCTGGGCCTCCTGGTGTGGGCCTTGCCGAACCGAAATCCCCGCCATATCGGCCTTTGCCGATGCCAACCCCGACGTCAGTGTCATTGGGGTGGCGGTGCGCGACGTCGACGAATCGTCGAGGCAGTTCTCCGCCGAGGTTGGTGCCAGCTACCCGCTGGCGTTGGGAAGTGCCGAGGTTGAAGCTGCCTATCCCGGCTTCGGCCTTCCATACACGGTGATCATCGACGCAAGCGGTCTGATCACCGACATCTACAACGGGATAGTCGACGTGGAGACACTCGAAGACTTGGTTGGCTAGGAGGCGACGGGGAACGTCGCTTCGTGGAGTTTGACATAGTCGAGATTGGGGCCGGAGACCATCTTGGCCCAAACAACGAGACGTTCCCGCGCCGAGAATTTCGGGTGACAGGTGGTCAGAGTCAGCCAACCGCCGGGCCGGACGTCTGTCACCCAGACATCAGTGGGTTTGACGATTCTCACTTCCGCGACCTCATATACGTGAGTGCCGATGCTGCTCTCCACCTCGATCTCGTCTCCGACAACCAGCTGATCGAAATCGAAGAATGGTCGACCATGTGTCGTCCGGTGTCCCGAAAGGACCGAGTTGCCCGCCTGCCCGGGCAACGGTGTCCCTTCCATGTGCCCGGGCCCGCTCTTCAACGTCTGCCGATCAACACCTTCGAACACCACCTCGTCGACGTCGATCTTCGGTATCCGAATGAAAGCGAACGCCTCTCCTGTCCCGGGTGAGGATTCGTCGAAGAATCTCACGCTATCGGGTGTCTGCTCCGGGACTTGTTGTCCAGGTCCGACAAATTCGGCCGGATCAATCACTTCACCGGACTCCGCGTCCTGACCGGCGAAGCTGTCACTCAGCTCATCATGAGCCTCGGCCTGAACGCCATTGTTGACTAGGTCAGTCCCGAAGATCTGCCAACCCAAATACCCGAAGATGAATACGCCACTCCAAATGAGCGTCCAACCGAAAACCTGAATACCTCGCCGCACCACGAAAAGGCTAAAGCCGGGTGGGTACTAATCCAGGAGAAACGTCACCTTCCCGACCAGCCCGGATCCCGCTTCTCGATGAAGGCGGTCATCCCTTCGGTTGCGTCCTCTGTCATCACGATCTCGGTGAGTCCGCCCTGAAGTCGGTCCAACGCTGTGTCGAGGTCGAGCCCCCACATCCCGTGAAATGAATCCTTGCCGAGCATGATCGTCGCCGGACTTGCCGAGAGAAGGCCAGCGACGACTTCGTCGACCGCCGCATCCAGATCTGTCCGGGAAACGACACGGCTGACGGCTCCGAGACGCTGAGCCTCGAAGGGATCGATCACACGTCCGGTGAGCATCAGTTCCATCACCGTCTTCTGAGGCATCATTCTGACGAGGAGTGCAGAGATCATCATCGGCCACAGCCCCACTTTGATCTCCGTTGTTCCCAACTTGGCGTCGTCGACACAGACGGAGACGTCGCATGCCACGGCCAACCCGAAGCCACCAGCCAACGCGTGACCGTTCACCCTGGCAACCGTCGGCTTGCCCCCGCGCAACATGAGTCGGAACAGATCCGCCAGGTCACCTCGGGCCCTGTGAAGCCCAACAGGATCGTCCGCGAAAGAGCCGGACAGGTCACCACCGGCGCTAAAAGAGCGATCGCCTGAGCCGGTATAGACAATGACCCCGACGTCGGGATCGGCCACAGCCTCCCGGGTGTTTTCGAGCAGAGCACCCATGGTTTCAACCGACATCGGGTTGTGACGTTCGGCGTCGTCGATGGTCAAGGTCGCCCGTCGCCCCGAAACCTCATATATGACGCTCATACCTGCCCTCTAGCCAGTCCGCCTCTGATACCGTCCGATCCCATGCTATGGCTGGCCATCGTCCTCTTCATTGCTCTTGCCATAGCGATGTTGCGAGGGGGCCGACTGGTCAATCTCGGGGACATCGAACTCAGCGCCTGGTGGTTGCTCCTCGTGTCGTTCGGCTTGCAGATCGGAACACGGTATCTCCCCGAGAGCGCCGAGGCCGCGGGTCTTGTGATGATCCTGGTCTCGTATGTGCTGTTGATGATCTTGGTGCTGCTCAACCGTTCCAAACCCGGCATGTGGATCGCCGGTCTGGGTGTCCTGATGAACTTCACCGTCATTGCCATAAACGGGGGCATGCCGGTCCTCCCCGGTGCCGCCGAGGTGGCCAGCGGATTCACGGTCACCAACCCCGATCTGTCAGGGACGTTCAAACACGTGCTCCTCGACGGAACCTCGCAGCTCACCTTTTTTGCCGATGTGATCCCCCTGCGTCTCGGCAGCATCGGCGAGGTAATCAGTCTCGGGGACATCTTCCTAGCGCTTGGTCTCGGTGTCTTCCTCGAGCATGAGCTGAGGAGACCACGACGCTGGTTCAAGAGAGGGGCGAGGGCCCAGACCGGCTCGGCAAATCGACCGGAGAGCAGCTAGTGGTGACCGGCTAGGGCCGAGTGGGAACCAGCACTCTCCTGGTTTCCAACAATCTCCTCAGGGAAGCCACGACCTCCGGGTCGTACTCATATGCGGCACCGGCATGCAAGGCCTCGAGTGCTTCCAGCGGAGAGAGCGCGTCTTGATGGACCTTCCAGTCGTAGGCCGCAGAGACCTTGATGATCCTGGAGACGATCGATATGTCAGGGTCGTCCTGTTCACCCGGCTTTCGATAGGACTCGTATTGATGTCTCACGTCCTCGACCACCCGTTCGAGATAGGGCGACTCAGCAATGATCTCGGCACTCCAGCGGGCGATGTCGTCGTCGGTGTAGCCCATCCGAATCACCTGGGGCTCGTTGAGACTGACTCTGCCGATGTCGTGCATCAGCCCGGCAAACTCGACCTGTTCCACCTTCGAGGGCCCCAGACCCATCTCTTTGGAGATCGACGTGGCGATGGCTGTGGTCCGGTCGGCATGCCCATCAACGGCCAAACCTGACACTTCCGGTATCCGCGCCAGAGCCCTAATCGTCTGCTTGTAGGTTGACTTGGTCTCTTGAAATCGTTTGAACGCCGAGTGGGCAAACGAATATGGGAGCAATGCGATCGGGAGCGCCCACCACCCGAGGTCGGCCTGATACAGCTCGCCAAACAGGGCCCCGGTGAGGGCGAGACCGACGAACACGTTCAAGTCATAAACGATCGAGCGGGCGAGATAGCTCCGGGACAGCTCCCTTGGCCCGAGCACCAGCATTGCCCGTAGCAAGACTTCGACGGCGAGCCACGCAACCAGCGCGATGCTGAAGGGCAGGAGATCTTGCCAGCCACCGGAGAGCTCGGAGAGAATGCCGACACGCATCGCCGAGTAGACCGCCGCATAGGTGACATAGCCCGCGAAGCGACGGATCGCGGTGGGAAGCAACTCACCGTGAATCTCACCCCGCGACATTCGGAGTGCCCACACCGCGGCGAGACCGATGCCGTAGGCCGCCAACGTTCCTGCCAGATCTACACCGTTGTCACCGGAGAACACGAAGGGGATCGCCGCAGCGACGGCCAGACCTGTGGTGAATCTGTTCCCGGAGTTGGAAGTGGCCACGTTGACCAATGATCCCAATGCGAGGGCTGCTGAAGCGATGAGAAGCGACAGCGGATCGGCCGCGGCCCTGGTGGCGGCATACAGACCCACACCAAGTGTGACCACGGGGAACAGCCAAGAGGCGGCGGTGATGGCCCTGGGGCTCCAACTAGCCACGTAGGGTCAACTCCGGCTCCTCGGCGAGACGACGGGCCATCTCCTCATCGTTGACGTGGGGGGCTCCCCATCGACGTCCCGTCTTTCCGAGGGCTTTCTCGAAGGCGTCCACCACATCAGGATGGAATTGGGCACCGGAATGTTTGCGCAACTCACCCAGGGCGTATTGCTGGGAGAGGGCCATCCGGTAGGACCGCGCCGAGGTCATCGCATCGAAGGCGTCGGCGACCGCGACGATGCACGATTCGAGACTTGGGGTCTGGCCCTCGGCGTGGCCCCTGCCCCCATACCCGTTGCCGTCGTAGTGACTGTGATGACCCGAGGCGATGTCGACCATGGGTTGGAGAAAATCGACCTCGGCGAGGATCTCCTCGACGAGATGGGCATGGGCCTGCATCTCGGCATACTCCTCGTCGTCGAGACGGCCCTTTTTCCTGATCAGCTCGGTGGGGACCGCCAGCTTGCCCAAATCGTGGATCAGCGCTGCCCATTTGACCGTCTCCTGCTGGGTGCCGGTGAAACCGAGCTCCTCACCGATCATCTGGGCGAAATAGGCGACCCGCTCGGTGTGACCTCTGGTGTACATGTCCTTGGCTTCGAGGGTCTTGACAAAGCCACGGATTGCGGAGAGATGTGACTCACGTAGCTGGGCAAATGCGTAGAGCGACATGTGACCGATCCCATAGACACCGACGATCAGGACCAGGACAGCGGGACGATCGGCGATCAGATAGGCGGCACCGATCAGACCACCGAGTAGACCCATCACCACCTGCCCGGTGAGCAAGATGTGCATTTGTGACCATGGTTGGAGATTGTCATTGCCATAGACGGTTTTCACCGCCTTCCGAACCATGATGTTGTTGACGGTGACATAGGCCAGTGCGGCCAGGGTCGAGGCCACTGCGACGCGGATCAACACCTCGTTCGTGACCGGGTCCATATCGGGGATGTTGAGATCAAGCAGTAGACCGGCTGCCGCAGCCGACAAAACCATCTGACCAAAGTTGGCCATCGGTTGAAACCAACGTCGTTCTCGAAAATCATCGAGAAAAAAGGCTCCAAGACCGGCCATCAGCGCCATAGCAGGCACGGCATCCGAACCTGGCAATAACGCAAAGATGACCCCGGCGGTCATCACCACCATGATCGA
>JBAVIK010000194.1:0-3007 GCA_049686815.1 Acidimicrobiia bacterium
ACCTCGGCCATCGACGACTACCGAGAGGGTCTCAGTGAGATCGGCAAGGAGTACCGAACTGTTTTCGGCCGCCACTACCCGCCGATGGCGCTATTTGGGATAGGTGAGCTCGTCGATCCAAGGGCCAAAGTCGAGCTGATTTGTGTGGCAGTTCTTCCCGGTGAGTGAGCTGAATCAGTCGTCGAGGATCACAACCGTCTCTTCGTACCGCCGAATCCGGCCTGCCTTCGAACGATCTGACAACAATCCGTCCAACATCTCCTGTTTCTCCTCTGCTGACTGATCGGTCTGAAGCAATGTCAGATCCAGGTTGAGACGAAGTGCCCGTTCAGGGACGAGAAAACGGGTGACGCCAGCGGGCAGTAGGTCGTCACCAACCGCGGCCTTCATCACGTCTTCCACCGTCAATCTCGGGAATTCGACGACGGCTGCCCAATCGGGGAAACGCCACGGCACTGACCGATCTTCGGGATCGGTCACCCGGCTAACGGTGCGCCGCCCGACGTAACTCCGGACCAACTCCGCCAGAGCTGCGTTCGGAGAGATAGCGGACGATCTGACCGAGAGACTTCGACCAGAGGGCATGTGCAGGCTGGGAGCGTCTCGCTCGGCTGTGAGGTGGAGGTGCTCCGACCCTTCGACTGCGTCCAAAACGTCTTGTTCTTCACATTCTCGAATCACGTGGTGCCAGGTCTCGAGGGCGAGATCCTCTGACTCGACCAGTTGGACGACCGCGTGCTCCAACCCGATCTCTCGGAGAGATGCCGTGCGTGTCGCACCGTCCAACAGGATCAACTCACCGCTTGGTGCGATGGCGCACATCATCGGGTTCATCTGGGTTCCCTCGTCGCGGATACGGCTAACCAGACGCTGCACACGCAACGGGTCGACTTCCTCGTGTGCTCGAATCCTCTCCAGGGGAACCACACGCAGCACTGGCATGTGGGACATCGTCTCATTTTGGCTGATCTGCCGTCGGTTGGCGACAGGAGATCTCAGACGAGAACAGAGATCAGAGATCGGCGAGGACAGCGGAGAGCCGGACGGCCAACTCACTCACGTCGGCCTCATCCTGATAGATCCCGAATCCGATCCGAAGTCTGTCTCCTCGGTAGTCGGTTATCACCTTGCGTCCGTGGAGTGCTTGGTAGATCGTTGGCGCCCTCGAGTCCTCGAATGTGAGGAAATTGCCGCGTGGCTGTTTCTCCTCGGGTATCAACGTGCCTGGCGATACATCGAGTTCGAGGAACTGATGTTGAAGACGCGTCACATGTTCGGAAATGTCATGGGGGGAGACGTCTTCGGTCTCCAGCCAGTCGAGGACAGCCTTCATCCGGTAGATCCCGGACGCGTCAAATGTCGCCCCGGAGAATCTGGATCCGTCCTCTCCATATGGCACCAGCTTGCTCACGCCACTTTCGAGCTGTCCGAATCCGGCGTACCAACCGGTGTTTGTGGGCCTCGTCCCGTAACCGGGCGGGCAGTGCATGAAGCAGACACCCTCTCCTGCCATGGCGTACTTGTAGCCCCCGGCGACGTAGAAGACTCGATCCTGGATGGCCCCGATATTCACCGGACTTGCCATGAAGGCGTGATAGCCGTCCACAACCACATAGGCCTTCTCTTCGGAGATCGAGGACACAATCCGGTCGAGGTCTTCGACGACAAAACCGGAGTTGAAGAACACCTGGCTGAAGTAGATCAGATCGTGGACGCCGGCTCGGGCTTCCCTGGTGAACCTCTCCCCGAAGGTCGGGAAGGGCTCGACCGGCACCCGGTCCACGATCGCCAGTCCTTCCTCCTCCCACCGGCGGGACTGGCGGGTGAAGGAGTGGAATTCCGAGTCGCTGCTGAGTATCCGCACCGGGGCTTCGAGACAGGAGAAGATTCGAGTCAGGAATTCATGGGTGTTCGGCGCAAACACGAGAGATGACCCGTCTTCGACCCCAATCAGGTTGGCGATGGTGCCCCGAAGCGCCGGCATCGTTTCGCCGAGAATCCGATCCCACTTGTCATCTACCAGCTCGGCGGCGTCTAACCAGGCCCGCTGGTGGGCCTCAAAGCTCACGTCGGGCCATGGGTGGTGCGAATGAGCCGCAAAGTGAAGACGTTGTGGATCGGCCTGAAGGAACCGGTTGAAATGTCCTTTGAGACTCATACCTCGAATCGGAATCGCATCGAGTCGAGGATCCCTCCAGGGATCTCGGGGCGGTCCGCTCTGGGAACCAGGAAGGTCGACAAGCTGAAGAGATCGCCAAACACCCGGCTGCGCTCCGCCGACTTCTCCAGATACTTGGCTCCGGCCGAGCCTCCGGTCCCGACCCTCCTCCCGATCATTCGGAGTGCCATCTGGGCGTGGCGATAGCGCCAAGTCGTGAACCCTTCGTCCACGTCCATGAGTAGCTCGATGAGCCGGAAGGGCTCCTGTAAGGCGGGTTGATCGCGATACAGCGTGATGAACAATGCGGCCTGAAAGGCCCGTTGACTCATTCTCAGTCTCCCCGCGTCACGTTCGTGTTCATACTTGGAGATATCGAAGATGGCTTCGTACTGGCTGACCACCTGCTTGAAATCCTCGAGCTGGACCCTCTTTTCCTCCTCAGAGAGGTTTGGGTTCTGTTCGACGACGGCGCGGTCGGCAAAGATGCGCCGGTGCACCGCATCTTTGTATGCGTCCCAAAATCGAAAGTCGTCATGATCGAGGAACGGAGTGCGCTCCAGCCATCGCTCGACGAGGTCGAAGAGAGATGGTTCTTGCTCGAAGCCCTCGACCGCGGAACGGTCGTCAGCGCTGAACCGCGATGTGTATTCGGCCCCGGCGAGAAAGAGCCGATCTCTGGGGCGCAGACCCAATTTGTTCTCGACGATCCGGAACTGAGCCGATTGAAACCCCGACGCTGGAAAGAGATAGTCGCGAAAATCGAGGAAGTCGAGTGGCGTCATCGTCTCCAAGACCCCTATCTGCTCGATCAGGAGGCCCTGGATGCGGGAGACTCGACGGAGACGT
>JBAVIK010000195.1:0-1846 GCA_049686815.1 Acidimicrobiia bacterium
ACCCACGCCAACGGAAGCGCAACCCATCCGTGGAATGCGTGGCCACGGTGGTCAAAGAGCGCAAAGTCAAGAACCCGGGAGGAAGGGCCGAGCTCAGGCCGGTGATTCGGACGGTGGTGATCGTTGCTGGGAGAAGGCTACCGATTCTGGTCAATCTCACCACTCGCGACGAGATGACCTTTCGAATGCTTCTGGGGAGACGCAGTATCAGAAACCACTTCGTAGTGGATCCCGCCCGGAGCTACCTTGGGGGACGGCCAATGAGATTGGACGAGCAATGAAAATCGCGATTCTCTCGCGCAGCTCCGGCTTGTATTCGACGTCGAGACTCAAGCAAGCAGCGATCGAGAGAGGGCACGAAGTGGCGATCGTTGACTATCTCCGCTGCTATATGGATATCACGGCTAGACACCCACGTGTGTTGTTCCGCGGCGAAGAGGTCAAACCCGACGCGGTGATTCCCAGGATCGGAGCCACATACACCTTCTACGGAGCCGCCGTCGTCCGACAGTTCGAGATGGCCCAGATCTTCACGCTCAACAGTTCAGATGGCATCTCCCGTTCGAGGGACAAGCTCAGATCGATGCAACTCCTCTCCAGGGCGGGGGTCGGTCTGCCAACCACCAGCTTTGCTCACGCAACCCAGGACATAGCGGGAATTCTCGAGGTCGTGGGAGGGCCGCCGGTGGTGGTGAAACTCCTCGAGGGAACCCAAGGCCTGGGGGTGGTGCTTGCAGAGACCAGAAAGGCCGCCGAGTCGGTCATCGGAGCCTTCCGACAAATGGATGCCAACATCTTGGTTCAAGAGTTCGTGAAGGAAGCGGGTGGCGCCGACATCCGCGCATTTGTCGTCGGAGGCAAGGTGGTCGCCGCGATGAGGCGCCAAGGTGCCCCCGGGGAGTTTCGCTCCAATCTTCACCGGGGGGGTTCGGCAGAGGTCGTCAAGCTCACAGCACATGAGCGCGCCACGGCCGTGCGCGCAGCAAAGACCATGAGCCTCAACGTCGCCGGAGTGGACCTCCTTCAAGGCAAGGACGGGCCAATGGTGCTGGAAGTGAACTCGTCACCGGGCCTCGAGGGAATAGAGGGCGCCAGCGGGATCGACATCGCAGACCAAATCATCGAATACATAGAAGACAACGCAGGTGCCTGAGACCGCCATCAATCAACCGATAACTGTCGGAAATGTCACGGTGCAGCCAGGGCGCAAGGTGAAGATCGACCTGCCCTTCGCCAAAGTGGCTACGGGCGCCACAGAAACCCTCCCGGTGGCCGTGATCAACGGTCGGAGCTCCGGTCCCAACGTGTGGGTATCCGCGGCAATTCATGGAGACGAGCTGAACGGCATCCAGATCGTCCGCAACCTGCTCAAGGAGCTCGATGCAAAAGTGGTCCGTGGGGCCATCATCGCCGTACCAATAGTCAATCCGCTCGGCTTCATCATCGAGTCGCGCTACCTCCCTGATCGTCGTGACCTCAACCGGTCGTTCCCGGGCTCGAACCGCGGCTCGACCGCATCACGCATGGCCCACTTGTTCATGACCGAAATCGTGAACCAATGCTCTGTGGGCATCGATCTACACACTGCCACCAATCACAGGACCAACATCCCACAGATACGGGCCGACGTAGACGACGAGTTGACGCTGAAATTGGCCAAGGCTTTCGGAGCCCCTTTCACCATTCATGCTCGGTTGCGCGACGGCTCCCTTCGACAAGCAGCAACCGAAGCCGGAAAAACCGCTCTGCTGTACGAGGCAGGGCAGGCACATCGTTTTGACGACGACGCCATCAGAATCGGGACTTTCGGTGTTCTCCGGGCCCTCAAGTCGATGAAGATGATCGA
>JBAVIK010000196.1:0-2202 GCA_049686815.1 Acidimicrobiia bacterium
GCGCACCACTGAGTGGGAAGAGCCTCAGGTCAAAGTCATCGCTAATTGAATCCCGATTCGATCGACCAGATCCGTCAGATTCTCGACGCTCGCTTTGCTGCGCGTGAGATGGGTATCACCGGCTCACGAAGGGTGATTCGAGCTTCCGCCAACGGCATTCGCGCCCTGCATCGTGGCGAATGGGATGAAGCCGCGACGCTTATCGGTGAGGCGGAGCGGGAGCTCGACGAGATCACCACCGCCCTTGCCGACCACCCGGACATGCTCCACGCCGGTTTCGTCTCGGACGCGGCCAAGGAATATGCCGAGGCCCGGATCAGTGAGGCGGTCCTCAAAGGAGCCGATATCCCCAGTTTCACCGAGCTTGCCGTAGACCCGGTCCCCTATCTGCACGGACTCGGCGAGGCAGTAGGGGAGATGCGTCGCCACATGCTCGACCTGCTCCGCGAGGAGAGGCTCGAGGAAGCCGAGACGACTCTGGAGCACATGAACGACATCGTCGATTATCTGGCCGGGGTCGACTACCCCGACGGGATGACCAACGGTCTCCGACGCACCACCGACGTGTCAAGGGCGCTCGTTGAGCGCTCCCGCTCCGACCTCACCACCACCATGGTCCAGGAGCGTCTCCGTCAAGACCTCCGCCCCTAGGAACACAAACCTGAGGTAGCAGCGCCTCGTAAGGCAAACCTCAGGTAGTACCTATCAAATATGATCGAAATCCGCTGATCTTCGAGCGAAACTGTCAGTACCTTCGATTTCACCAGGCCCAAAGACCGTCCCTCATTTCCTGGGCCCATACCGTGAAGCCGTGCTCGTCCGCCAGCAGGGTCGCGGCTTCGGTTTCTCCAAGGGCAATCGACCCGAGCATCACGAGCTCTGGAACGGAGTGTCGGTTGCCGAACTCGATGGCGGCGATGGCGTCCGGTGATGGGTCCTGGCTCAGCGCGGCCATGACAACCGAAGCAAAAGCTCTGGACTCCACTTCGACGAATGGCAGCTCGTACAGTCGCGCCTCGGCCTCGGTCTCCCTCAAGAGCTTGATGGCGTGCTCCGGTCGTCCTGCCCTGACGAGGGCATGACCATGCCAGGGCTGAGCGAATGTCTTCATGAACCAGAGGTCGTTTTCGTCGGCGATCTCCACTGCCGACTCATGGGCCCCAAGAGCTGTCGGGTCACCAACCAAGTCAAGAGACTTCCCCAAGGCGAACTGCATATACATCCGGTCGAAGGGCCTTCCCGCCTCGTCACTGATCGAAATGCCCTCGTCGATCCATCTCATCGCCTCTTCCAGTTTCCCCGAGCCCGCTTCTGCCACCGCATAGTGGGCACAAGCAACAACAGAACGAATCATGGTTTGGTCCATGGTGGCGTACCGGATGTCGTTGAGTAGGAAGTCCATGTGTGGTTCGAGCAGGGGTATGGCCAGGTGGAGTTTCCCCGAATAGACATGGCTCTGAGCAAGGAGAATTCTCGACTCGACGATCAGATAGTGATCTTCAGAGGTTGAGCCGCCGCTGAAGGCCGTTTCGGCGTGTCGCTCAGCGACCAGGGCATCTCCCAACATGTTGGCGGTGTATCCGGCGTGGATGGCCACCCGGCCGCGTCGGACGTCGTCTCCAATCGACTCGGCGAGGTGGGCGGCCTCGTCGAGGTCGGCCTGAATCTTGAACAGTGCCCCCCGGGCTCCCGTTTCGGCGACCCGCAGTTGCAGGCGAGCGTCGATTGACGATTTGACGATTTCGGTTGTTCTGGGGAGCTGAGCCAGGGCGTGAACTGCTTGGTGAAAAAACGTTGACGCTTCGCGGTACGCCGAGGTCCTGATCGATTTCTCGCCGGCGGCGGTCGAGTAGCGGGCGGCCTTCTCCCACTGCTCTCCACGAAAGGCGTGATATGCGAGTCTCTCGAGACCCGCATCGTCCGATCCCTCGAGAATGGTGACCAGTTCGGAATGCATCTTGCGCCGTTCACCGATTGGCAGAGCGCCATACGCGACGTCCCGGATGAGGGCATGGCCGAATCGGTACTCGGTTGCCGGGAACATGGCTGCCTCGTAGAGCATCTCCTTCTCGTGCAGTCTGCGGAGTGAGATTTGAATCTCCTCTTCTCGGACGTCGAGGAGGGCGGCGACATCGGCCGATGGAAACGTTTCGCCGACGACAGATGCCACTTGGAGGACGAGCTTGTCTGATGGGTCCAGGC
>JBAVIK010000197.1:0-7754 GCA_049686815.1 Acidimicrobiia bacterium
CCCCAACCGAGCGGCCCAGGGCGTAAGTCACAGCTACGGCAACCATGCCACCCAGGAACGCGAACGGGGCGAGCAGGTTGCTGTCACCGCTGAGTGCGAAGGCGATCGTTGCCCCCAGGCCCGAGCCCGCGGCCACGCCCAGGAGATATGGATCCGCCAGCGGATTGCGAAATACGCCCTGATAGGAGGCTCCGGCGATCGCCAGGCTCGCCCCAACCATTCCCCCGAGGACGATGCGAGGTGCCCGGATCTCGAAGAGGACACTTCGCTCGATCTCGGTGAGACCGTGCTGGACGGAGACGAAGGGCAGGGCGTCGACGAGGGCTCGAATCACCTGTCCGACGTCTAATCCGGCCGCACCAAGCAACAACCCTGCAGCACCAACGACAATCACCGACGCCACTCCGATGACGACGGCCGGCCATCCCGGTCGGGATGGCCTGATAGCCGACGAGGTTGCGCTGCGACTCAACCTTGGCGATAACCCCGAAGCGCGTCGGCGACCGCCTGGGCAAAGTCGACGATTCGCGGCCCCCATCTGGACGCAATGTCAGAGTCGAGCTCGACGATGTCGCCGTTTCCGACCGCCGTCATCACCTCCCACCCGGGTCTCTCCGATACGGTCTCGGCCGATTCCCCGTAGAGGGTGTTGGCCAGGAAGATGATGTCGGGGTCGGATGCCACAACGTATTCCCCTGATAGTTGTGGGTAACCAAAGGCAGCGTTGTCCTCGTCGGCCGGATCCGCGATGTTCTCCATTCCGAAGAGTCCATAAATAGCACCGAAGAATGTCGAGGAAGTGACCGTATAGAGCAGTGCGTCGATCTCGTGATAGAAGCTCACCCCTTCGCCCAAACCCTCGGCGTCAGCGACGATTGATGCCAGATCTTCCTGGATGCCGACACTGGTCTCCGATGCCCCCTCGTGATTGCCGGTAGCGATACCCAGCACCTCCAACTGCCGATACACGTCGTCAATCGTGAGAGCGGCGCCGAAGCTGAGCACCGGAACGCCCGCCGCGTCCAGCCCGGCAACCAGGTCACCCGGGTCGAAAGCGATGACCACCAGATCGGGTGCATAGGAGAGGATCGCCTCCAGATTGGGGGTGAACCCGGAAAGGTCGGTTATCGGAGCCTCGGCCGGGTAGCTCGACTGGTCATCCACAGCCACGACCTGCGGGCCGGCACCCACGGCGAAGAGCATCTCGGTTGCCGTCGAAGACAACGAGACAACGGCCTCGGGGCGATCCTCGATGGCCACGGTGCCGTTGTCCGCCTCGACGGTGACCGGGAAACCGACGGTTGCTTCAACCGTCGTCGTCGGTGCGATGGTGGTTGAGGAACTCGAGGTTGTTGTGAGTCGCGTCTCGACGGTGGTCGGGGCGCTCGTATCCGAGGGGGAACAGGCCCCCACGACGAGCAGTAGGACTGATAACAGTGCTGCTCTCTTCATATAGAAACATCCTCCATTTCGGAGGATGAAGAGGTGGTGGCTTCCCTGGGCCAACGGTTCCGTCTTCATCCGAGACTTTCACGCTGCGTCGGGGCCAGGCGACCTGACTCGTACGCCTTCGAAGAAGGCGCCTTTACAGTTGCGGGACAGCTCCGGAATCCAACCGGATTCGCTGACCACGACGCACCCACCGGTTGTGGCGGGTGCGATCAGGCTAGCGGAAGTGGCGGATGGTCCGTCAGTTGCTCTCTTCGGGTGGTCTCAGCCCGAGGGTGACGGTGAGGGTCAACTGCTCTCCATCGCGGAGTAGAACCAGTTCGGCCGTGTCACCCGGATCGTGTTTTCTCACCTGGGCGGCGAGGTCGGCGATACCCTGGACCGAGACGCCGTCGATGCTGACGACCAGATCTCCGACAAGGACACCAGCGTCATCTGCGCCGCTGTCCGCGGTCACCTCAGTGATCAAGGCCCCGGCCTGGCCCTCGGTGGTATTCGAGCCCTGGACACCCAAGAAGGCGGTTTCGATCGGCTCACCACTGACGATGCTCTCAGCCTGAGCGATGACGACGTCGGCGGGTACGGCAAACCCAACGCCGTCGTTGGCACCGGACTCGGTTCTTATGGACACATTGATCCCGATCACTTGCCCGTGACGATCGACCAGGGGCCCACCGGAATTGCCCGGGTTGATCGCTGCATCGGTCTGAACCATCGAGAAGCAGGCGTCAAAGTCACAATTGGTCTGATCGACGGCAGAGACGATGCCTGCTGTCACCGTGGATTCGAGACCCCACGGGCTACCGACGGCGATCGCCGTCTGTCCTACGCGTGGCTTGCCTTCGGCAAACACAGCCGGAGTCAGACCATCGAGATCCACCTTGATGACTGCGATGTCGACGCCGGTCCGGGCGCCCAAGACAGTCCCCTGGGCCTGCTCGCCGTTGTCAAACCGGATTCTGACTGTTTCGTCGCCATCGACGACGTGCGCCGCCGTCACGATCAGGCCGTCCGCCGAGTAGATCACGCCCGCCCCCAACCCGCTGGAGGTTTCGATGTGGACGACCGACGGGAGGATGACCTCTGCGGCGTCTGCGATCGGTTCTTCACCCTGCACGAAGTTGGGTGCCTCGACCTCAACGATCGGAACCGTGCTTGTCGTGGTTGTGGGTTCTTCGGTTGGCGCCGCAACCTCTGTGCCTTGTTCGCCGTCCGACCCGGGCAAGATCAACATGAGACCGGCGACCAGCAGTGCCACTCCGGCGAAGTAGATCACGGCCGACAGCACACCACGACGAGTGCCCGCTGGCTGTTGTGTTTCGTTGTTCAATGAGACCTCCTGGCAAGGCCAGAGTATGCGCCAACTGTTAAGTGACCCCTAAACCAATGGTTAACCATGAGTAAAGGGACTGATGTCCGGTCGCGATTCGGTTGCTTTATCCGTCGGTAGCCAGATCACCATGGTGGTCCCCTGGTCTCCGCTACCGGGATATGAATCGAGGGCCCCTCCGTGCGCGTTGGCGATCTGGGTGACTATGGACAGACCCAGGCCGATACCATCGTCCTCCGAGAGACCCGGCCCTGAATCCCGAACTCCCATCCAGGCCCAACCGTGACGCACCCCACTGCCAAGCTGGATAGTCGAACCAGCAGGTGCGACACGCCGGGCGTTGTCGACGAGGTTGGAGACCGCACGATCGAGGGAAACCTCGACACCCTGGACGATTGCAGACTCCGCAAGCGACTCGATGGAGACGCCCCTTTCGTCGGCAATGGGACGGAACTCGTTGGCCTTGGACTCGACCAGCTCCCCGAGATCGAGAGTGACCGCTTCGGCCTTGCCTGTCTGCAATCTCGCCGCAGCCAGGAGGTCGTCGATCATCTTGGACATCTTCTCGGTATTCCTCCGTACGATTCCGCCGGTTTCCTTCCAATCTTCGAGGGACGCTCTCGGGTCGTCCGCCACCACCTCCACATTGGATTGGATTACTGCGAGCGGAGTTCGCAAGTCGTGGCTGGTGTCAGCGAGGAAGCGTCGCTGGCTACTGAATGCGGTATCCAGACGATCCAACATCCCATCGAAGGTCCGGGCAAGACGGGTCAGTTCGTCGTCGGGACCTCGCAAGTCGATCCGCCGACTCAGGTCGGATGCCTGGATCTCTCTTGCAACATCGGTGATTTTCTCCACCGGGGCCAGGACCCTGCCCGACATCACCCAACCCACTATGAGACTGAGGAGAAACAGCCCGCCCAGAGCGATCAACGTGAACTGGGCTGCCTTGTCGAGGGTCTCGTTGGCCACAACCGTCTGAACTGCCTGAAGCTCGACCTCGTTCAATTCGGGCATTCGCACGAGTATCCCGTCGCCGAGATCGACCCAGCGATGCTGAACTATGTAGCCCATCATCGTCTGGGACCTGAGCCAATTGCGAAGGGCCAGATAGACACCACCGAGAATCACGCCACCTAGGCCGAAGACGAGGGCTGAATACTGGACGGAAAGCCGAAATCGAATCGATTGCCAGCTCGGCATCATTCCTCCAGCCGGTAGCCCCGCCCGGGGACTGTTGTGATCAGCGGAGGGTCACCCAGCTTCTTTCTCAGGTTGCTGACTGTGACTCGAACCACATTGGTCATCGGATCGGTCATTTCGTCCCAGACATGTTCGAGGAGATGTTCCTGACCCATGACGATCCCGGGATTGGCCATGAAATAGTGGAGCAGCGCAAATTCTTTGGCTGTGAGATCGAGAGGCTCACCGTCACGGGTAGCGATGAATCTTGCCTGGTCCAGAGTCAGGGGCCCGACGACGGTCACCGGATCAGCCTCTGTATCACGACGTAGCAACACCCTCACCCGAGCTGCCAACTCGGCCATTGCAAATGGCTTGACCAGGTAGTCGTCAGCACCGGAGTCGAGACCGGCCACCCTGTCTTCTATCCCATCGCGGGCAGTCAGCATCAGGATGCGGGGCCGATCGCCCTCCAATGTCGGTAGATCGCCCGAGATCAGATCGCGACAGAGACTCAGACCAGAACCGTCGGGAAGGTTCCAGTCGAGGCAGACGAGGTCATAGCCGGCGGACCGCAGCTTGATGTCGGCCTCCATCGCAGTCAGGGCGACGTCGACAGCATGGCCGTCGCGCCGCAAGCCGCGCGCAACTGCCCCAGCCAGATCTGGCTCATCTTCAACAACTAATAGACGCAAGTTCTTTGAAAACTAGGCACCGGGACCTAATGGGTGAATAAACCATGGGTGAGCATTCCACCGGAGCAGTATGGACTTAAGACCTATATGGATCGGTGACCATTCTCCGATACAAAGAGTCGGAGAAGTAATGGTTGTCACATTCATCACAGAAGACCAGGAAGGTCTACACACCTACACAGGACATGTTGTGAGCCGAGGGCCGACGACGATCGTTGTCATGTTGACCGAGCCATTTGGCATGGCCGGTCGTTCGGTTCAGTTCCCGATGACGGACGTGGTCGACGAAAAGGTGATTTCGGCTTGAATCCCTTGGCAGCTTTTCCTGCAACTCGGGATTGCAGGGAATAGCCTGTATACATGTTCTTAGACGCATCGACGCTCGAAGCCCTGGCCATCGCAGGAGCCGTGGGCGGGCTCTTTGGTCTCATCGGAGGATTCATCGCCGGTGCCAACAGTCTCATCGGAACGATCTTGATGGGAATCATCGGTGGTATCGCACTTTCGGCCATCTTGCGGATCGCCGGAGCGCCGCCCATATATGGGGTGGGAGATGACTACTCGCTGGTCTGGGCTGCAGCGGGCGGTCTCGTCCTCGGATTTGCGGTGGGGAGAAGCAACGTCTGATTGGCGTGTGAAAACCTGTCTGACAGGCGTTTTAGTTGTCCTTTCCGCATGCTCTGCTGCATCGAGCGAGACGTCCACGACGATCACCGTCAATTCTTCGATCCCCGCGACGTCTAGCGCTTCGCCTAGGGCTCCGACCGGTTCAACAACAACTACAACCGTACCGCAGCGCACCACATCAACCACGATTCCAAACCCCGGGTTCGTGGGCGCGATTTCACCCGTCGACCAAGAGATACTGGGTCACTCATGGCACGAGGGCTGTCCGGTGGGCGCCGAGGATCTGCAATTGGTCACCTTCACCTACTGGGGTTTCGATGGCGAGAGCCGGGACGGCAACATCGTTGTCCACAGCGGAGTGTCCCGGGCCGTTCTGGCTGTCTTCGACTCGCTGTTCGACAACCGATACCCCATCGAGAGCGTGATTCCCATCGGTGACCTTCCAGTCGATGCCGAAAGTCGGCCGGACTACAACAACACTTCTGGATTCCACTGCCGGGTGGTCGAGGGCACCAACCGCTGGTCAGACCATGCCTATGGGCTGGCGATCGATCTCAATCCACTCCTCAACCCGTTCGTCGATCGCGACGGTGAAATCTGGCCAACGGGTGCCGAGCGTTACCTCGACAGAGGTCTTGGCGAGCCAGGCATGATCGATCCGGCCGGAGGGGTGGTCCTGGCATTTGAATCGATCGGCTGGGAGTGGGGAGGGAATTGGCAGTCCATCAAGGACTACCACCACTTCTTTGCACCACAACGATGAGGCGCTCACTGGCGTCCCAGCACCCGTTGGCCAGAACCCGTTAGCTACGAAGAGCCTCGGTCGGGCTGAGTCGAGCAGCTCGTACCGCCGGGTACAGGCCAGCGATAGCGCCGATTGAGAGTGCCGCGACGATTCCACCGATCAGAGCGACCGGAGGCACCAGGGTATTCCACCCGCGATAGACCGCCCATGCGGCGGTGATCCCGGCACCAAGGATCACACCAGCCATCCCCCCCGCACCGGCAAGCAGGGACGATTCGGCGAGGAATTGGAAGGAGATGTGATTTCGGGTGGCCCCCAATGCCCGACGGAGACCGATCTCACTGCGACGCTCCAAGACACTGATGACCATGACGTTGGCAATTCCAACCCCTCCAACCAGCAGGGCGACGGCACCGAGTCCGAGGAACAGTGCAGTCAAGGTGTCGTCCGCCGCCTCGGCGGCCTCGAGCGCATCGGTTGGTCGAACCACCTCGACTTGATCTGGGAACTCCGGGTTGACAGTCGCGGGTATCACGTCCGCCACAGCCAAGACGTCTTCGGGCTCTGCGCGCACGTATATCACCGATGGGCCACCCTCGTGGTCGAGGAACCGCTCTGCAGCCACGACCCCAATGAGAACCGACCTGTCCAGATCGGCGTGAAGTTCCAGCGGGCTCATCACCCCGGTCACTGAGAACCACTGATCGCCAAGCCAAACCAGAGGGGACCCGCTCAACGATTGGATGCCAAGCCTCTCGGCTGCAACCGCCCCCAATACGACGCCCGGATAACTGGCTGTGGCCTCATTGAGGAATTGCCCGGAGGCCATCGTCCCACCAATGGTCTCGAGGAGGTCAGGCTCGGTGGCCTTCACATTGATAGCCCCGGTTTGGGCTTCAGGAATCAAGTCGGAGCGGTACACAGATGCCGAAACATCACTCACATACGAAGTGGCGTCGACCGGCCCGACCCGACCCACCATGCCAACCGAATCGTCGGGCAGCTCAGCCTCCCCGCGACCGATTCCGGTCCCGGCCTGGACGGTGAGGAGGTTCGTGCCCAGCCGCTCCAATTGGTCCAACAGCTCGGACTTCGAGGACTCCGACAGACCGAGCACCGCCACCATCGCCCCGATCCCGATCATGATGCCGAGCGCACTCAAAGCAGCTCGCAACGGCCGGGTCCTTAGACCTACGGTGGCGGTCCGGACCAGATCCGATGGATGAATGCTCGATCGAAGATCTGAGTTACTCACACCACTTCCCTGACCAGATCGGACTCGATGCGACCGTCGCGTAAACGCACGATTCGCGGAAGAGAGTCAGCTATCTCGACGTCGTGAGTGACAACCACGATTGTTGTCCCGTGTCTGTTCAGCTCATGAAGCAACTCGACGATGCCCTTAGAGGCCGTGGAGTCGAGGTTTCCGGTCGGCTCATCCGCCAGGACCAACGAGTGCTGACCGGCAATGGCTCTCGCAATGGCAACCCTTTGACGCTCCCCACCTGAAAGTTGGGTAGCGACGTGGTCAAGTCTGCCCTCCAACCCAACTGTGACCAGTGCTTCGAGGGCACGAGCCCTGCGCTCGGCAAGGCCGAGACCGGTGTAGAGAAGCCCGTCTGCGACGTTATCGAGCGCCGAATAGCCAGTGAGAAGGTGAAACGACTGAAAGACGAAGCCGATGTGAGACGAGCGGAGACCCGACAATTCGACATCAGATAACTCG
>JBAVIK010000198.1:0-3179 GCA_049686815.1 Acidimicrobiia bacterium
GATGCCATCGCCCTCGCTGTCCGCACCGGAACTCCGGTCTTTGCCTTCCCGAGTGTTCTCGACGAGGCGGGAGTGCACTTCGAGGATGACGAGGTAGAAGAAGAGGACGAGGTCGCCAAGTTTCGAGAGTTTCTCGAAGAAGCCACAATCGAAGATTTCCTCGGCGGTGACCAGCCCGATCCGAAATAGTGGTTCGCAAGCGAATCTCCTACGGCCTCGAGGCCCTGGCCGTCATCATTGTCGTTGGGGTCCTTGGCTACGTGGTTATCGAGCGTGTCAACGTGTTCGATGCCCTCTACATGGTGGTCATAACCATCACGACTGTCGGGTTTGGCGAGGCCTTCGAGCTCTCCGATGCGGGGAGGCTCTGGACGATGTTCATTCTGGTGAGCGGATTCGGCATCGCTATCTTCACAGCGGTTGCCTCGATCGAATACCTCGTCGACCTAGGCGAAGTCAGGAAGAAGAACCAAATGGAGAAGAACGCAGCCCAACTGAGCAATCATGTGATCCTCTGCGGCTGGGGTCGTGTTGGGCGGGGCACGTGGCACGAGTTGAACACACGTGGGATCGACACCGTCGTGGTCGAGTCCGTCCCCGAGCGAGTCGACGCGGCGATCGCCGCCGGCGCTCTTGTCATCGCAGGCGACGCCACCCACAACGACGTACTGGAAGTAGCGGGGATCCACGAAGCCCAGGCACTGATCGCCTGTGTGGCCGATGACTCGGACAACCTGGTCATCGCATTGTCGGTCAAAGCGTTGCGCACCGACATCCGGGTCATTTGCAGGGCCACGGAAGCGGAGTCCGAGCGAAAGCTTCGACTAGCGGGGGCTGATGCAGTGGTGGCACCGCAGGCGGTTGGGGCAGAACGGATTGCTGCCCTCGCCATCCAGCCAGAGCTGGCCCAGATCTTCGATGTGGTTGTGGGCGGCAGCGCTGTCGAGTTTCATGTTGAGGAATTGGACATCGAGGAGGCCTGCCCGGTGAAAGGTCGTACGATTCGTGAGTCAGGTATCCGTCAGGAGAGTGGAGCGCTGATCCTTGCGGTCGAGGGGGAAAGGGAACACCTCTCGGTCAATCCCGGCCCTGAGGTCCGTTTGCAGGTTGGCGACCGCCTGATCGTTGTTGGGACAAAAGACCAGGTCAAGAGGGCCGCCGACATTGTGCAACCTCCGTCTTGAGAGTTTTCCACAGAAAGCGTTGACATTGGCTCCTGCAAACCGTTAGCTTTCCGTCTGCGGAGTTACAAGCTTGTAACCCGGAGGAAAGAATGACACAACAGCGGGAACTGGGATATCGCGCGCCACAGGTGTGCAAGCTTGTCGGGATCACGTACCGACAGCTCGACTATTGGGCCCGTACCGAACTAATTGTGCCGGCTCTTCAGCAAGCCACCGGCTCGGGGTCTCAGCGTCTCTACTCATTCACCGATGTGGTTCAACTCAAGGTGATCAAACGTCTTCTCGACGCGGGCATGAGTCTCAAGAAGATTCGATCAGCCGTGGAGATCCTTCGGATACAGCTCGACTCCGACCAACCACTGGCTGATGTGACCCTGTTGAGCGACGGACAGACCATCTACGCTGCTCATTCGGAACAAGAGGTGGTTGACGTGTTTCGTCGCGGTCAAGGCGTGTTCGGGATAGCCATCGGGCCGGTTCAAGACGAAGTGGAAGGTGCTATCCACGAGTTGTTTCCAGACGAAGCCGAGTTCGCCGGGGCAGTAGAAGCGGGAGTTACCTGATCACCGACCGCCCCACGGCGCACCAAATCGAGTTTGCTCACAACAGCGAGCGTCAGTTCGCCCTCCTCTTGGACTTCTACGGAGTCCCCTGGGATTACGAGCCCAACAGCTTCCCGATCCAGTTTGATGCGGAAGGGGAGCCGACCAAGTATTTCACCCCGGATTTCTATTTGCCCGATGACGATCTGTATATCGAAATCACGACGATGAATCAGAAGCTGGTCACTAAGAAGAACAAAAAAGTCCGAAAGTTGAAAGCCATCCACCCCGATGTCAACTGCAAGGTCTTCTATCAGAGGGATTATCTCAACCTGGTGATCAAATACGGGCTAGAGGAGCCGGACCACCTCGAGGAAGCTGTTCCACCGACCAGAATGCCCGGTCGTCCCGAAATCACCCGTCTCGAAGATCGTGGTGAGCGTCTCACCGGATGAACCGGTCTCCTCTGCATGAGGTAAATCAAAGTCTTGGAGCCCGTTTCGTCGACTTTGGTGGCTGGGAGATGCCGGTCCAATATGACTCCGTGCTGGCTGAACACCGGGCCGTCCGGAACCGGAGCGGGTTTTTCGACGTCACCCATCTGGGCAGATTCGAGCTCGAGGGTCATGGTGCACGGGAAGCCATACGGAGACTGTTGTGCAACGACATCGATCGAATCGAGCCCGGTCGATGTCAATACACCATGATCCTCAACGAGGATGGCGGGATCATCGACGACCTCATCGTGTGGTGGTGGGACGACGAGCGATTCTGGGTACTACCCAATGCAGGAAATCACCGCCGGGTCATGGATGTTTTCGCCGAACAGCCGGAATGTGTTGTGACCGACTTGCAAGAAACAACTGTGATGATCGCACTCCAGGGCCCGGAGGCTCCGGCGGTGTTCGAGGAGGTGTTGGGAATCGCACCCCGACGATTTGGGGTTACCCATACGAATTGGAGAAACCGAGATGTGTCGATCGCTGGAACCGGTTATACCGGCGAGGATGGTGGAGAGATATGCACCGATGCTGACACGGGACGGGAACTTCTCGAGGTCCTGGTCGAATCAGGTGTGACTCCGTCAGGGCTCGGGGCCCGAGACACGTTGAGACTCGAGGCTGGATTTCCACTTTGGGGTGAGGACATCGACGAAGCGACAACTCCCTACGAGGCTGGTCTCAGGTTCGCAGTGAGTCTGGACCACGACTTCGTTGGTAGGCCGCGGATCGAACAACAGGCTGAAGATGGTGTGGAGCGTCTGTTGTGCGGGCTGGTTGTCGAAGACCGTGGTATTCCCCGTCATGGGTACCCCGTTCGCACCCCAGAAGGCGCCGAGGGGGTGGTGACTTCGGGGAACATGAGTCCCATGCTCGGTACAGGTGTTGCACTGGCCTACTTCGAGCCGCCTCCAAACGATGTCGGGGGACCGGCCGAGGTGCAGATCCGGGAG
>JBAVIK010000199.1:0-6419 GCA_049686815.1 Acidimicrobiia bacterium
GAGTAAGACGTGGGCCATGACCGGTTGGAGGTTGGGATGGGGACTCTGGCCGGAGCCCCTCATCGAAGGTGCCGAAAGACTCCAGATCAATGCCAACTCGTGCGCCAACGCTGCAGCCCAGGTGGCAGCGGTCGAAGCGATTCGTGGTCCGCAGGATCAGGTCGAGGAGATGGTGAATGCATTCGAGAAGCGGGCCATATATATCGCCGGAGCCCTCGATGGTCTGCCGGGAGTTTCGTGTCAGCAGCCCCGTGGCGCCTTCTACGTCTTCCCCAATATCTCGGGCACCGGCCTCACCTCGGCGGAGATGCAGAACGCACTGCTCGACGAGGCGGACGTCGCCGTGGTGGGGGGCACGAGTTTCGGCGATCTCGGCGAAGGGCATATCCGTATCTCATGTGCTGCGAGCCTCGAAGACCTCGAAGAGGCGGTGATGCGGATAGGGATGTTCCTCGAGCGGAAGGCGTCATCTTGAATCTCGTCCAGTTTGCAGATGAGGGTGGCCAACGTCGTGTCGGGCTCGTCGAAGATTCCGCGATACTCCGAGCGGTCGACGGAGATGATGGTCTCTACGGGATGGCACACGAGGCAATGTCCCGCTCGGTCTCCCTGACCAGGGTCGTGGAAGAGAGACTCACCGACGAGCCGATCGACTATTCGAGTGTGGTGGCCGAAGGTCGTTTGCTTCCACCGATCGACCACCCCGACCCGGCTCATCTATTGATGACCGGAACCGGATTGACTCACCTGGGCAGTGCCGACGCCCGTGATGCGATGCACAAGAAGGTCACTTCCACAGACGAGGAGTCGATGTCTGACTCCATGAAGATGTTCAAGATGGGTGTTGACGGTGGGAAGCCGGGCGACGGCTCCGTGGGGGTTCAGCCTGAATGGTTTTACAAGGGGGATGGGTCCACGTTGGTAGCACCAGGTCAGGCATTGGGGATGCCGGGGTTTGCCCTCGATGGTGGGGAGGAGCCGGAAGTGGCTGGTGTTTATGTCGTGGCTGCCGATGGGACACCCTGCCGGCTCGGATTCGCACTGGGAAACGAGTTCTCTGACCATGTGCTGGAGAAGCAGAACTACCTCTTCTTGGCGCACTCCAAGCTGAGACCGAGCGCAATCGGCCCTGAATTGCGTACAGGCCCGCTTCCCGAGAGCGTTTCCGGTCAGGTCCGGGTTCGACGTGGCGATGACTTGGTTTGGGAAGACACCTGGCTCAGTGGCGAGGCCAACATGTCGCACTACATCTCCGGGCTGGAGCATCACCATTTCAAGTATGAGCTGTTCAGACGGCCGGGTGACGTCCACGTTCACTTCTTCGGGACGGCTGTTCTCAGCTTCACCGCCGGTGTCGAATGCCAACCGGGTGACATCTTTGAGATCGAGAGTCCTGAGTTCGGGCGACCCCTCCGCAACTCGTTGGGGCACCTCGATGACAGCGGTGGGGTCATCGTTCGGGAGCTTTGAGAATCAAATCGTCATCTAACCTCGGTGGATGAACCGGGAAGTCGTCCAGCTTCGCACCGTTCGCACACTGATGGCGACAAACGTATTCGGATACGCGGGGTTCATCGCGGTCGCGGCCATCTCAACTCTCCTTGCCAGCAACATGCTCAACGGAGACAGCCTCGCCGGTCTCCCTGCCGCGGCAGCGACCTTGGGTACTGCGATCGCGGCTACGCCTTTGGCTTTGAGGTCGAAGCGGAGGGGTCGCCGGTCGGGTGTCACCTTCGGTTACCTGGTGGCCATCCTCGGTGCGGCTCTCGGTTTTGTCGCCGGTCAGGCCGGCATCTTCTGGCTCTTTGTGGTTGCCGCCATGGCGATTGGTGTCGGCCAGGCCTCGAATCTCCAGAACCGGTATGTCGCAGCAGACCTTGCCCTCGAGGAGCGGAGGGCCCGCGACATATCGCTGGTGGTATGGGTGGGGACCGTAGGCGCGGTTTTGGGATCGCCGTTGGCGCTCTGGGTCAACAGGATGGGTGTGAGTGCGGGAATTGCCGAGTGGGCAACGCCCATGTTTCTCGGGATGGCGGGGTTCGCAATCTCTGCATCACTGATCTCCATATTCCTTCGACCCGATCCGCTGAGACTGGCCGGAGGCGTTGATCGCGACGCGCCTCGAACAAACCCATTGAGGGGTGTGGGCCACTCTTGGCGGATGATCTGGCCCAATCAGAACGCCCGGCTCGCCATCACTGCAATGGCGGTGAGCCAGATGGCCATGGTTGCCGTCATGACCATGACCCCACTGCACATGAAGGATCATGGTCACGCCGAGTTGTCGACCCTGGTGATTGCCGTGCACGTGTTTGGCATGTTTGGCCTGGCCCCACTCGTGGGCAACTGGGCGGACCGCCATGGTCGGATAAGGGCGTTGGAAGCGGGGGCGATCATTCTCGGCGCCGGCACCATCTGCGCAGTCGTGGCCGGCTACGTACCGGTTCTGATCTTCGTTGGTCTCTTCCTGCTTGGTCTGGGGTGGAACTTCGCGTTCATCGCAGGCTCGGCGCTTCTCACCGAGAGTCTCCCATCGGATGAACGAGTTGGGGCGCAAGGGCTGTCCGACGTCCTGATGAGTGTGTTGGGGGCGGTGGCGGCATTCTCGTCTGGATTCGTCAAGGCGTCTGCTGGGTTCCACTGGCTGGCCAACTTTGCCACCATTGCCGCGGTCGTCGTGTTTGTCGCTGCCTTCTATGCGCACCGCTCCCGGGCGGGCTCGGTCACGGTGCCTGCCGGCTAGACGGCTCGGTGCGGGAGATCACGTAGGATTCGTTGTTGAACCAGATCGTCCCATGTCGTCGCATTGCTTCAGTTGTGGGTGACAGGTACGACCCGGTGGCCATCGCCTCCGACAGTCGTGCTTCATCGATCTGGGCAACGTAGGCGGCGGCATTCCAAACAGCGAGTATCGACGGTGTTCCGATGTGCTCGGTCCTCTCCGTAGGCATCGAATGGACCTGAAAACGGAAGATCGAGTCTTCGTCCGATCCGGCGTCGAAGTGGAAGTCGGCTCGTCCGATATATCTCTCTGCTGCAGCCAAGACGTCGCGGCGCCCGGTGGGGAAGGGCTCTTCGCCGGGCCAGACACCCTGGATGATCTCGAGCCCTGGGTCGTGGCCATAGGCGTGGACGCCGATGAGACGGCCACCTGGAGCGAGGGCATTCGCCAACGGAGCCAGGACCCCTCTGGCTTTTCGTTCCGCGGTGGTGCGGGCGCGATAGGTCTGAGAGGCAATGACCAGGTCATATTGACCCTCGGTCGAAGCGGGTTTTGGGATAGTTTGATTGAGGAGGAACTCCCTATCCTTTCGATAGAGAACCAACACCGCCGGGTGAACGTAGAGAGGGTTGCCGGTTTTCGGGCTGGTACGCACCTTCCAGTCCTCGGCGACGGTCGGGTACATCTCGCGAATCTGGCTGGCGAACTCGTGGGCCGTGTCACCTTCGAGGGCGACCTCGCGCCAAACCAGATCCTCGGGGGAGGCCGGCGTGAGGGATGGAGACTCTCGATAATGCATGTTCGTCACCACGAAGACCGTCTCGGGATGTTCAGCCAGTCGGTCGGGAAGACGTTCCAGCGACTGGCGGACGTCTTCGACGCTGATCTCTTTTCCGACAATCAGCCACGGGATGTGGGGAAACGCTTGGTGCATCTGTCTCATCAGTTGGCTGAGGACGCTTGCGTCGCCCATCCCCGCGTCGAAGACTCGGAGCGCCCTCTCCCCGGGACCGATGTGCTCCAGTTCCAGCCCGACCCTCGCGGCCACCGCCGCCTTCTCGCTCGTCGACCTGACAAACATCATGTAGGCCGCGCGGCTGTCGAAGAAACGCGCCGGCTGACTCATTTGGTGAAGATAGCGCTCGAGCGTTCTCAGGTCATCGGGGTATTCTCCGTGGGGTGACCTCTGCGATTGTCAAGAACGGGCTGAAGTGGGGCTTTCACGATTCTGATGTGCTTCCCGCCTGGGTAGCCGAAATGGACTTCGGTATTGCACCCTCGGTGGCGGCGGCCCTTCACGATGCTGTCGATCGGGGAGACACCGGCTATTTCTATCCTGAAGCTCTCAACAGCACCGCCGAGGCAGCTACCCAGTTTTGGAAACGTCGGCTCCGGTGGGATGTTGACCCGTCACGAGTGTTCGCCGTCCCCGACGTCGTCGAGGGGATCCGACGGGCGATTATCCACCTGACCCGACCTGGTTCTGATGTGTTGTTGCCAACACCGGCCTATTACCCCTTCTTCTCGATGGTCGAGAGGGCCGGTCGTTCATATGTTCAGGTTCAGAGCAATGTCGATGAGTCCGGTCGTTACACGATCGATCTGGCCGCGGTGGATCGAGAAATGGCCAATGGCGCAGGATCCATCGTGATCTCCAACCCATGGAACCCGACGGGTCGTGTCTTCAGCGAGGGTGAGTTGTCAGATCTCATCGAGCTCGTCCGCCGACACGATGCGCGGATTGTCTCAGATGAGATCCACGCGCCGCTCACCTACCCCGGGGCCAAACACATCGCAGCCTCGTCGTTGGATCCCCACGTGGTGATAACCGTCACTTCAGCGTCTAAAGCCTTCAATCTTCCAGGGCTCAAGTGTGCTCAGGTGGTGCTGACCAATGACAAGGACGCCGAATTGTGGTCTGAGCGCTTCACCTTCGCCGAAATGGGAGTCGGCACCTTTGGGCTTCTCGCCAACACCGTTGCATATCGCGACGGTGACCAATGGCTGGAGAGTGTCGTGGGCACGCTCGATTCGAATCGGATGCTCCTCGGCGAGCTGCTAGAGACTCTCTTGCCCCGGGTCACCTACCGGCCGCCTGATGCGACGTTCCTGGCCTGGCTCGGGTTCGGCGGATACCAGCTCGACTTGCCTGCCGGGATGATTCTGGAGAATTGCCGGGTTGCCCTGACAGAAGGAGCCCAGTTTGGGCCCGGTGGAGACCGCCATGCCCGACTCAATTTCGCTACCAGCCCCTCAGTCCTCACCGAGTTGGTGGAACGGATGGCCGCAGTGGTGAAAGCCGCCGGTTAGGAGCGGTTCCGACCGATTACTTCATCGGACGATTCGAGTCTCGCAGCAAGGTCGGCTTCTTCACCTCGTTCGCCCGGCTTGAACAGAACACGGGGCTTCACACCGTCCGGGAAGTATTGCTGGGGGACCACCCCAGCCGGATCATCGTGGGGGTATACGTAGCCCTCACCATGGCCGAGTTGGGCCGCACCCGAGTACCCCGTTGATCGGAGATGTGCGGGGACGGTTGGAGCAGGGCCGCTTTCCACCAATGCTCTCGCCGCTGACATCGCTTTTCCAACTGTGTTGGATTTTGGTGCCGTGGACAGATAGACGGTCGCATGTGCGAGGTGGTACGCCGCTTCGGGCAGACCGACGTATGCCAAAGCGTTTCCGGCGGCAACTGCTACCTGCAGCCCGTTCGAGTCTGCCAACCCGATGTCCTCGCTGGCGAGGACGATCAACCGTCTGACGATGAATTCAGGGTCTTCGCCCGCCTCCAACATCAGAAAGAGCCAATAGAGCGCAGCGTCCGGGTCCGACCCCCGTACCGACTTGATGAACGCCGAGATCACGTCGTAGTGGTTGTCACCGGTCTTGTCATAACGCACGATCCGTCTCTGCAGGGCCTCGCCAATGTCGTCGTTGGTGATGTCATTACGGCCTTCGGTGTCGGCGAGCAGCCCGGCGACCTCGAGTGCGTTCAGAGCCTGCCGGGCGTCCCCACCTGTGCGTTGTGCCAGCTCATCAGCCACCGATCGGGGAAGCGTCAATTTCAGCGAGCCCATGCCACGATCCACATCGGCCAGGGCGGTATCGAGAAGCTGGCGTATGTCCGTCGGTTCCAGTGCCTGGAGCCGGAACAACGTCATCCGGCTCATGAGCGGGCTGTTGACTTCGAAGAATGGATTCTCTGTGGTCGCGCCGATCAGTGTGAGCGTCCCATCCTCGACCCCAGGCAGCAGTGCGTCCTGCTGGTTCTTGGCAAAGCGGTGAATCTCGTCGAGGAAGAGAACGGTTCGCCTCTCATCGCTTGCAAGACGTCTTTTCGCCTCGGCCAGGACCTCGCGTATGTCCTTCACGCCTGCCGACGTGGCAGACAGAGTCACAAACTCGGCATCGGCGTGGTTGGCGACGACGCGGGCCAGGGTGGTTTTTCCGGTGCCGGGTGGGCCCCACAGCAGCATGGACACAGGTCTGCCCGACTCGACAACTCTTCGAAAGGCGGCACCCCCATCGAGCAATTGGGCTTGTCCGACCACTTCATCGAGGGTTCGAGGACGCATGCGCGTAGCGAGCGGTGACGAGGCCAGCGCCAACTCGTCGGCCCGTGATGAAAAGAGATCGGTCATTTGCGTCGACGCTAACCCACCGCCAGGACGTTTACCCCTTCACAGTGGAGGACTTG
>JBAVIK010000200.1:0-4860 GCA_049686815.1 Acidimicrobiia bacterium
GGAAACAGCCGTCAGCAGACTTCGAACGAAGAGGGATGTCCGGCACATCCGCGACGATGGCGGCAGTCCCGGCTCGTCGCGCCAGATGTTCGTTGATGTCGATTCCGATGATGGGCGATGCGGAAAAGACGTCGGCCTCAGCAACTCGTCCGTCCCCACATCCGAGATCTATGTAGAGAGCCCCTGGTTGTGGACACAAGATCTCGATCAGAAGTGGGGTGACCACCTCGGCGTAGGCAGGATCGCCTTCCACCTCGCCGACCCACCACATTTCGAGGTCTGACCAACTCATCACTCGACGTTAGAACGGCAGGCAGGTTGCCGGGAGCGCTGGTACATCGAACGTATTGTGCCCATATGCGGAATTGGCGACGGTCTTCGAACGTGGCCCTGGTCGTTGTGATCGTCTTTATCGTGTTTCAGGTCACGGTGCCATTGACCAGGATCGGCTCGGATGTGCCCGAGAGGTTCGGCTGGAAGATGTTTTCTGCGGCTGAGGCCCCGGTCGAATTCACCGTCCACACCGCCTCCGGGGAAGAGATAGCTGACCTCGGTGAAATCCTCGCCCGTCACCGTGGCGAACTTCCCCTAACCGAGACGGTCCCACCGTTCCTGTGCGAAAATACTCCTGGCGCCACCCGAGTCTCGTGGGAAGGCGGCAACCTGAATTGCTGAATCGGCTGGTCGAGGAGATCAATCCGCGGCCCCTCGGGCTGACTCGGGTGATGATTGGAGCCGCCGCCCTGCTCCGGGGACTGATGGCCTGGCCGCTGCTTCACACGCTGGCCGCCGACGAGGTTCTGCGATTCCCCTACTTCGATTGGCTGCCCCGACCCAACCCGGGACTCGCTTTGGTGATCGTCTGCGTTTGGGTCGCAGCGGCGCTTGCGTTGATCGTCGGCTGGCATGTCTCGGTCGCCGCCCCTGTGCTGGCCGTCACCATCGTCTTCACCCTGAGTCTCGACATGCAGCTCTATGGGAACCATCTCTATCTGATGGCCTGGCTTGTGTTGCTCCTTGCCATCGCAGACTCCGGGGCAGGTCTCACTTTTCGCCGTGCTGATAGGGCGATCGTCCGGTGGCCAACCATGCTCTTGATGATCCAACTCTCGGTTGTCTATGGATTCTCCGGTCTCACCAAACTCAACGAAACGTTCATCTCGGGGACCATTCTCAACTCCGTGTTGCAGGGTGGCCTGGTTTCGTTTCCCCAGTCTTTGAAAACGCCGGGGTTTCTGACGTTCTTGGCCTTGTCGGCCATCTTCGTAGAACTGTTCATCGCGGTATTCATTTGGAGTGGACGGTTTCGACCTGCGGTCTTTTTCCTCGGATTCGGCCTTCATTTCTCGATCCTGCTCTTCATGGGCCCAACCAACGAGCTGTTCGTGTTCGCCATTGAGATGCTCGCCGTCTACCCACTTTTCCTCTACCCGGAGCGTCTAGTGGTGTTGTGGGACGACACCTGCGGTTCGTGTCGGGGTTGGATCAGGCGTTTTCAACGTTTCGATGTCTTGGGGGTGCTTCAGCCCGAACCCGCAGATGGCAACACACGGGAAATCGAAGTCGATCAAATCCGACGTTCGCTGCATCTCCTCCACCACGGGGAGACCACAACGGGGTTCGCTGCGGTCGGCCGCATCATGGAACACTTGGTTCCGACATTGTGGGTCGCCGGTGTGATGCGCCTCCCAGGAGTCAGGTGGTTTGGGGAACGCTGGTATCGATGGCAGGCCGCCCGCCGTTCCTGTCTTGCCGGTGAACGCCACTGATCACCAGAACAACCAACACGACGATGGCGACGACACGGACGGCGCCCGCGACTACCGAGAGGTAGTCAGGCATTTCGATGTAGATCGTTGCCAGCTCCGCAACGGCAGCGACTTCCATGATCCGCACCCACCGGGAGGAACAGCCAACGAGAGCGAGGAGCGGGATGAGCCACAGAACATATTGAGGTTTGTGGACCTTGTTGGCGAGAAGGAATGCGGCCACTGCGAGCAACGCTACGTCGGCAATCGGGGGATGCGATCGCCAGGCCCAGTATGTCAGGGCGACTAGCGAGCACCCCAACAACGCGGTCGATGCGTACCCCATTTGCTCGGGGCTCAGGCCGATCCCCAACCATCCGACCAGCGTGTTTCCGGTGTCGTCCCGAACGGAGGCGAAATCGATGTGGAGGAGCCACGACTCGGGTCTCGCCAGTGCATAGAGAACATACGAAATTGCGACGACGACGGTCCCACTGACAACGAAACGAAGCCTCGATGCCCAGTCGCGGAGCAATGGTAGAACCGGGAGAAACAACACTCCTGGGACGACCTTCAATGCTGCTCCAGCCCCGGCCCAAACACCCGCTGAGTACTCGCGATTCAGCACCATCTGATGAACGGCAATCAGAATCATCAGGGCAACCAGCCCGTCCCAACCTATGGGGAGGAAGAAGAGCAAGACGAGAGATCGTGCCCAGATCCGGACGTTGCGTTCAGGTCCACCCCAAATCAGCAAGAGATAGGTGATGAGCACGGCTACCGCCACCATCACTACTCCGTTGACGATGACGGCGGTCACCGAATTGGGAAGCGCCGAGATCGGGCCCCAATACAGCGCAGAGAGGGGCGGATACTCGAATTGGCCCGGCCCGAATCCGCCCGGGACGAGACCGGCGTCACGACGCCACAGTCGGTGCACGTCGCTCAGATACGGAGCTATGGCGTAGAGACCTACACCGAGAACCGCTCGAAATCCGGTGTCGAGAAGCAGGCCCCTGCCATCTGGCCCAACCCTCTTGGTGAGGGCCGAAATAGGTCGGCCGCTCAAGTAGCCCTCAGTACCCGAGAACTTCCTTGAACCACGGCAAGGTCATCTCGAGGCCTTCGCGAAGCGCGATCTGGGCTTTCCAACCCAGCATCTCTTCGGCTTTGGCCGTGTCCGGACGACGAACATTGGGATCATCAGTGGGACGGGGATGGAACTCGACCCCAGGGTGGTTTCCGACAACGTCCTGAATCGCTTCGGCGAGCTCCAACATGGTCACCTCTTCGGGGTTGCCGATGTTGACCGGTTCCTTCTCCGTCGAGATCAGCAGACGGAGAATTCCCTCAACCTCGTCATCGACATAACAGAGTGAGCGAGTCTGGCTGCCGTCTCCATGTATTGGGAGCGGTCGATTCTCCAGCGCAGCCTTGAAAAAGGCTGGTACCGCACGGCCGTCGTTGGCCCTCATGCGCGGTCCATAGGTATTGAAGATCCTGACGATTCGGGTGTCGACCTCATGCTTCCGCTGATACGCCATCGTCATCGCCTCGGCGAATCGTTTTGCCTCGTCGTAGACCCCCCTGGGGCCGATCGGATTCACATTGCCCCAATAGGTCTCGGGTTGGGGGTTCACCAGCGGGTCTCCGTATACCTCGGAAGTCGAGGCCAAAAAGAAAGTGGCACCCTTCTCCCGTGCCAGCCCAAGGCCTTTGTGGGTTCCAAAAGCACCGACCTTGAGTGTGTGAATCGGTAGCTCCAGATAGTCGACCGGCGAGGCCGGCGAAGCGAAGTTCATGACGTAGTCGACCTGGCCGGCGACGTGCATGTAGTCAGTGACGTCGTAGTCGATGAGCCGGAACTTCTTGTCACCTAGCAGGTGCGAAACATTGGATGCGCTTCCGGTGACCATGTTGTCGAGGCAGGTCACCTGCGCACCTGAGTAGATCAGCCAGGTGCATACGTGGGAACCGAGAAACCCCGCTCCACCCATCACTACAGCGTGTGTTCCGTCGAGGTCTCTGAAACCGCCGAATGCGGATGTGCGCGCGTCAAACATGCTCTCGGCCGCCATTGGTCATCAGATTACATCGGCACGTACCGGACTCAGTTGAGCCTCTCGGAGTGATTGTCGTGGGAGACTGGAAGGAATGACTCCGAGAGCTGCCTTCTGGAAGTGGTTTGTCATCGCTGGTCTGGTTTCGATCGTCCTCGTGGTTACTCAAGGTTTGGCGGTTGGTGGGCTGGAAGGCCTGCTCCAGGTTGGCGAGACCAGCACATTGCGTCCGATCATCGAGGCCGAATTGGGGGAGGTTCCTCTCGCCGAGGGACCGGGCCATGACGGGCAGATCTACTACGCCATCGGATTAGATCTCAGCGGGGATGTGGTGGGGCCACTTCTCGATCACGGGGCGTATCGCTACCGCCGAATCCTCTACCCACTGGTGGCTTCTGGATTCGGCTTGCTCGGCGGCACGGCGTTTCTCTACGGGTTGGTGATCGTCGCGGTGGTCTCCGTCTCGGTCGCAGCAGCGCTGGTCGCCCAGCTCGCAGTCAGGAACGGAAGAAGAGAGTGGTGGGCTCTCCTGGTGGTGCTGAACCCCGGCGTCTGGTTGTCGATTCGTCTGCTCACCGGAGACGGTCTGGCGATAGCGTTGATGGTGTGGGCGGTTTCAGTCCTCTATTCAAAACGAGACGGGGCTGCCTGGATCTTCTCGCTGTCGGCGTTGACAAAAGATGTCTTCTTGGCGACGCCAATCCCCCTGGGTATCGCAAGACGCCATTGGCGGATCGTCCTCATTCCTATTGCTGTGATGGTGGGTTGGATGACGTGGCTCACGATCACGATCGGTGACGGATTCGCCCCTCGCGGAAACATTGATCTTCCACTCGTCGGGATCATTGATGCCATACCCAACTGGTCGAGCATTGATGGCGAGGATTGGTTCTACCTGATATTTGCTCTGGCGTCAGTTTTCGGAGGCCTCGTTGTGGCGTTGCTGAAGAAGTCCGACCTGCGCTGGTCGATTCTGGCGTGGTCGGGTCTTGGCCTGATCTCTTCGGCCTGGGTGTGGGACTTCGGAAACAATGCAGCCCGCGCGTTTGCCC
>JBAVIK010000201.1:0-5631 GCA_049686815.1 Acidimicrobiia bacterium
AACCGGAGCCGACTATCACCACACGGTGTTTGCCGCTGGCATCCTCCCGAGACTTGCCCGGCCTCTGATTCATCAGTCGAAGACGTGTCCGTGCTCGTAGCGCTCGTCAGCCCCCGCGGCAGCGGTCAACGCTGCCACGTTGTCACGGGTGAAGAAGCCTGCGTAGTCGTGGCAACGCTCGATGTACTCGGTGATCAACAGCGAATACTCGGAGCTCTTCGAGAAGATCTGCTTGAGGTTCGGGTCGTCTTTGCACTCGCCAACGACTCGGGCCAGGAACTTCGAACCCATCTCCTCCAGCTCTCGTACGACATAGTCGACGTTGCGCTCGCCAGCGACGTGGCCGTCGATCACCGCCACAGCAATGTGATGCATTCGTCTGCCAAAGTTGCGGACGAAGTCCTCAGTCGGCATCGGCAGCCCCTCAAAGGAGTTCACGTACGACGGTGTGTTGTTGGCGGTGAAGACCCGGGCCGGCGACATCTTCTCGTCGCCGATGTCTTGGTGTCGGGTCACGTTGGTCGACGAGTTCATCTCCATGATGTTGTATGCCCCCCAGAAGTAGTAGGGGACCATGGTGAGATACTCGAGGATGGCGTGCTCCCTGTCTCCCGACAGGATCCGGGTGGCGGCGTGATCTATGCCAAGGATCAAGTCGTGGATCCCATGTTCAACTTGCAGCTTGTGAGCGGCTTCGAGCTTTCCCAACTCGTGTGACGACAGTTCGATCACATCTCCCAGTTGCAGCATCTCGCTGTCATCGAAATCGACATCCACATACCCCACACGGTTGAAGGTGTAATCGGAGAGGAAAGTGAATATGAGATGGTCTCCGCTGTAGAACGGGTTGGGCGTGTCACCGGGCTCAACGAACCGGATGTACTCCGGCTCGATTGCCTCACGCGCCGCCTTGACCGAGTCTGCGCGATAGATCTCGCCGATGTATCGAGCGTTCGGCTTTCTGGCCGACAGCGGATACATGTTGTTCCAGCGTGTTATCTCGTCCTCCCATGAGGGGCTCAGGGGCTCTAGAACGATGAGTCGCGGGAACTCAGGCTGTGACTTCAATATGTAGATCTTGTGGGTTTCGCCGAGTCGGGCTTCAACGAATCGGTATGGACCCATCGCGGTCAATTCGGCCATGTAGTTGATTGCATCGCCATGCTCGACGGAAACGACGACGCCTACCATGTTCCCGACGATCTCGCCGAGGCCTGTTTCCTGACGACGCCCATAGATCTTCTGTAGGTAGTCGTTGAAGAACTCGGAGTTCTCCTTGTCGCCCATGGGTTTGTAGTTCTTCAGATCCATTGCTCCCTATTGCCTTTCTCTCTTGTTGTGTGATGGCTCGATGAGGTCGTCAGCTTCGGTATGAACTGAGCCCCGAGGTGTATTTGAACGACTCGGCATTGGACTCGTTCCAATAGCGCTGAATCCTCTCCGGTCCGTGCCCCTCCAGAATCTGATTGGGGTGGATAAAGGGGTAGATCTCGTCGAGACTGGCCACCTGTGTGCCATTGACTCGCCGCTCGACATGGTGGGGTGCCAACTCTGAGGGGTGATCGAGACCCATCGCCGCAATCATTTCGGCGAACGCCTCGACGGTGTTCTTGTGGAATTGGTACACCCGCTCTGCCTTATCTGGGACGTTGAGCGCTCTTTGCAGCTTTGGATCCTGGGTGGCGACACCCACGGGGCACTTGTTGGTGTGACAGCGTTGCGACTGAATACAGCCAACTGAGAACATGAACGCTCGCGCCGAATTGCACCAGTCGGCGCCCAGCGCCATGGCAAACCCCATGGCGGCGGCCGTGACCATCTTTCCGCTGGCGCCAATCTTGATGTGTGGCCGCATCCCGGTGCCGACCAGTGTGTTGTGGACGAGGGCCAGACCTTCGGCAAGCGGAAAACCCAGCGAGTTGGAGAACTCTTGGGGAGCTGCCCCGGTGCCGCCCTCCCCACCGTCGACCACTATGAAGTCGGGCATGACGCCGGTTTGTTTCATGGCTTTGACGATTCCCATGAACTCTCTGGGTTCGCCGATGCAGATCTTGAACCCGACCGGCTTGCCACCGCTCAACTCGCGGAGTTGGGTGATGAAGTCCATCATCTCCAACGGAGTCGAGAAGGATTGGTGATAGGTGGGCGAATAGACGGTTTCGCCGACCGGAACCAACCGAGCGTCCGCAATCTCTTGAGTGACCTTTTCCGCAGGAAGGATGCCACCATGACCTGGTTTTGCCCCTTGCGACACTTTGATCTCGATCATTTTGACCTGAGGCAGTGAGGCTGTCGTCCTGAATGACTCGGGATCAAACTTGCCGTCCTGAGTCCGGCATCCGAAGTAGCCGGTGCCAATCTGCCATATGAGGTCGCCACCGTTGTCGCGGTGGTAGGTGGATAGTCCGCCCTCACCGGTGTCGTGAGCGAAATTCCCTTTTGCAGCACCCTTGTTCATCGCGGTGACCGCGGCACTACCCAGTGCCCCAAAGCTCATTGCCGAGATGTTGAGTATCGAGAGGGAGTATGGCTGGGTGCATTGCGGCCCACCCACAGTGATGCGCATCTTCTCTCCGGCATCCTCCATCATCGGACGGGTTGCGATGGAGTGCTTCAGATAGGTGTATCCCTCCTTGTAGACATCCATCTCGGTTCCAAACGGCTTCTTGTCGTTGACGCCCTTGGCCCGTTCGTAGATGATCGATCGAGTGTCCCGATTGAATGGCTTGCCATCCTGGTTGGACTCCACGATGTATTGGTGCAGTTCGGGACCGATGTCCTCAATGAGAAATCGAAAGTGACCGAGGATCGGGAAGTTGCGGAGGATGCTGTGTCGTTGCTGGGTGTAGTCATAGATACCCAAAAGCGCCAGAGGCACGAAGAGGATCTCCAAGAGCCACCACCATGGGCTCACCAAGAGTGCTAGCGGGATCGTCCCCAGGGCGAGAACGATCATCGCCCACATCAGTTTGTTGCCTATTTTTTGGATCACCTTGTTCTCCTCGTTGGTCCAGTTTCAAACCTCAAAGATCTCTTCCTCTGTGAGTTCGAGCAAGTCCGCTTTCCAGCCACGCGTGCCGCCTCTGTCGATTGTTCGCTAGGCACGTTCGACCCCTTCTTCGGGGAGCATTCCCTGCTGGTCGAGTCGGTAGAGCCAGAAAAACCCTGGTCCGACGATGAGCACCGCCATCACGACCGCGACGATGAGGGCCCCGAGGGTTCCTGAAGGAGCCGATGCCTGGGCCAGAGTGAGTGATTCCGGGAGGATGTAGTCCCATTGGGCTACACCCCAGGAGATGATGATCATGGTGACGGCGAGCGCCGCGATGACTCTCGTTCCGTGCGTGTGCTTGCTCCGAACCAGCAGCACAAGTGACGAGATCCCGAAGAGCGCTGACAGGATCACGAACGGCCAGGCCCGAGAGATCAATCCGTCATAGAGGTATCTGGCGTCCGACTTGAGGATAAAGATCCCGCCGGCGGCAACCATGCCGGCCACCACTGCGGCGCCTATCGCTCGTCTGCGAAAGTAGGCCACCATGTCATCGTCATCTATTCGAGCGGCATCGACTACGAGATATACGCTTGCCATATAGGCGGCAACGGTGACCGCGAGTACCCCTCCCAGGATCGAGGTCGGGTTGAGCCAGGACTCCACCGGATCGCCGGCCACGCCACCCGCCGGGACGCGACCCGAGGCAACCGCACCGACCACCGTTCCCATGCAAAAGGGAACTATCAGCGAAGGAATGGCGAAGGCCCCTCCGAAAATGCGTCGATAGCGCAGCCTCGTGACCGCCTTGCGGAATGCGAACCCGCTTCCGCGCAGCACAATCCCGAGCGCCGCGATGGTCAAAGGGACGAAGAGGGTCAGCCAGATCGAGGCATAGGCCTCCGAGAAGCCCGTCCACAGGACCACGAAGATGAAGATCAGCCAGACGTGGTTGCTTTCCCAAACCGGTCCGATGGCCCGTTCGATGACTTCTCTCGGTCTCTCGCCTCGCTTGTCGCCACCCGCCACCAGGTCCCAAAACCCGGCTCCAAAGTCCGCTCCGCCGAACACGGCGTAGGCGACGACCGCCAGAAGCAACGTTGCCGCGACCACCGTTGTCATTCGTTACCACCGTCGCGTGAAGCTCCTCGAGCTGCCACTGGCGCCGAGGGTCCGTAGGGCACATCGTGATCTTCGAACCCATCCTCGAGACGTTCTTGTCGTTCGAATCTCCGCTTCATCCCGCGCAAGACGAGGATGACGGTGGCTGCGAGGACGGCATATAGGGCAAGGATCACGAAAAACGTGATCTGGACGCCTTCGTTTCCAGTGGCCGCGTCTTCGACCCGCATGACCTCGTAGACGATCCATGGTTGACGGCCCACCTCGGTGACTATCCAGCCGGCCTCCATAGCCACAATCGAGAGAACACCACCAGCGGTTGCAATCCAGAGGAAGAGCCGACTCTTTGGCATGCGCTTCTTGAAGATCCAGGTCAGCCCGTACCAGGCCGACAGCAGGAAGAGAAGTGTCCCTATTCCCACCATCAGATCCCAAGAGAGATGGACAACGTTGACCTGTCGGGTGGTTGGTCGATCCTCGGGGGGAACGCTATCGAGACCCTGCACCACCGTGGCTGTCCCGGTTGACGGATCAGAGAGCCAGGAGGCGAGACCCGGGATGGGGATTCCGCCGGTGACGGTGCCGTCATCGTTGAGACGACCAAAGATGGTTTCGGGAACGTCGGTGCTGGTCTCTGGGACCAGTTCTATGGCTGCAAATTTGACCGGCTGGTTGTTGTAGACCCAGCGGGCGATCTGGTCACCAACACCCATTTGAATCGGTGTGGCTATGGCGGCGACGCTGAAGGCGATGATGAACCCCAATCGGTGATAACGGTCGGTGTGGCCGCGAAGAAGAGCGAACGCGTAGACCGAAGCGATCAGAAAGCCGCCAACCATGTAGGCGGCGATGACCATATGGGCCGCCTGTAGAGGCATGGACGGATTGAAGATGACCGCGATCGGGTCGACCGAGTCCACCGCTCCGGCGGCGTCGAGCGTGTACCCCTGCGGGGCGTTCATCCATGCGTTGGCAGCTACCACCGATATCGAACCGAATATGCCGGCGATGACCACAGGAACCCCGGACCAGAAATGGGTCCAGGGCTTGAGTCGGCGCCATCCGAAGATGTAAATGGCGATGAAGATCGCTTCTGTGAAGAAGAAGATCCCTTCGAACGCGAAGGGCACGCCGAAGGCCTCGCCCCATTGACCCATGAACTTCGGCCACAGAAGACCGAATTCGAAGCTGAGCACGGTCCCGGTGACGGCTCCGACTGCAAATGTGACCGCCATGTACTTGGACCATCGCTGGGCGAGGCGAAGAGCATCCTTCTCACCGTGTTTGATCCCTCGATAGTTGGCTATGAGAGTCATTGCTGCCCAGGAGACGCCGAGCGGCACGAGGATGATGTGGAATGCGAGCGTAAACGCCATCTGTGAACGCGCCCACGTGACAACGTCGGTTGCAAAGATTGGGATGAGACTCGCTAGAGACATGTAGGGGTCACAAGCAAACGGGCTTCATGCCCGTTGCCGTTTCGGCCTTCCTCGGTTTGCCGTTCGGTTGTACTCACC
>JBAVIK010000202.1:0-4496 GCA_049686815.1 Acidimicrobiia bacterium
GGCCAATCGAGAGCATGGTCGGAGGTCACGATTCGCTCGCCGTCGATCTCATAACCGGGGATCGTCCGCGCATGTGATCCCGTTGCGAGGATCACCGCCCTTCCCTCGAGAGTCTGGCCGGTCGAAATCTCGACTCTTCCCTGGCCGGAGAGCTTTCCAAAGCCCTCGATGACTTCGACACCCCGCTTCTGGAGGAGGCCACCGAGCCCTCGAACCAGACCCTCGACTGTCTGATTCTTTCTCGACAGCGCTGCCGCCCAATCCAGCTGCGGCTGCGAGGTCACCACACCGAATTCGGCAGCATGGCTCACTGTTGAGTACACCTCGGCTATGTGAAGCCATTGCTTTGCCGGGATACAACCCCGGATCAAACAGGTGCCACCCGGGCGCTCCTTGTCGATGAGGGCCACCGAAAGCCCGAAGTTGTGGGCATAGAGGGCAGCCGCATATCCACCTGGGCCGCCACCAACAATGACGATGTCGTACAACATTGACCTCTCCACTCAGGGACCGATTGTCACAGCGGGCGAGCCTAGTGGTGCCCTCAGTTACCCTTTCTGGCCGATGCAAACCCGTTGGCTCCTTGTCACCTCGGCCATCCTCGCTCTTGTGATCCTGGTTGCCGCCGCCATCTGGCTGTTGCGACTGTTGACATGAGTGAGAGATCGACCCTCACCACCTCGGATGGTGTAACGCTCGAAACTCGAATCGATTCCGCCGACGATCCGCGATGGGCGACAGTCTTTTGTCATCCGCATCCGCTGCACGGAGGATCAATGAATGCACCGCTGATGATCGCCGTGACAACTCGTCTCGTGGAGCGAGGCCATGTCGTCGTCCGTTTCAACTTTCGTGGAACCGGGGCCAGTTCGGGGACCCATGACTATGGAAACGCCGAACAGGCCGACATCACCGCAGCCTTTGTCGCTGCAGAGGAGAGAGGGCTGCCTGTGGGCATCACCGGCTGGTCATTTGGCGCCGGCACGGCTCTGAGGTGGCTGGCATCTGAGGGTCTGGATATTCCCTATGTGGGAATCGCGCCACCGCCCGAACATCTACCAGAGATCCTGCCGGATGGCCCAAAGAGAATCATCATCGGCAACCGCGAACAGGTGGTCGACCCCGACGCTGTCCGTGACTATGCCGAATCCCATGACATAGACCTGGTAGTTACAGCCGGCGACCACTTCTTCCACGGGAGAGCCAAGAGGATCGGTGACCTCGTCGGGCAGGGACTCGAGGCTCGATGACCTTGGTTTGAGTGTTCTCAGGGCCCCCAGAATCCCCTGTTACGTGCTTCGTCGAGAGTGTCCGGTGCGAACGACTGAACCATCAGACGCTCGGTCAGGTACTCACCTTGCACCCGGTCGGCCAATTCGGAGTATTGATCGGGGTCATCGCAGTCATAAACGATCATCGAATCTCGTAGACCAATGAACCGATAGTCCTCGAACCGTTTGATTCGACTCAATCCACCGCGTCTTCCTCGATACCTGTCTCCACCTCCGTGGAGCAGTTGGGACAAGTCACGGTGGCAACCATTCCGACGATGAACGTGAAGCCGCACTCGGGGCATTCGATCTTGGGAAGTGGGGCTTCGGGCTCAGGCCGCGGCGGCGGCGGAGGGACCTGCCCGCCCGGTGGTGCAACCCCGGGAGCTGCCGCATATCCGCCAACGGCACTGCCAGCAGGAGGCTCGCCTTGACCATTTCCGTCCCGCACCGCATTCACCGAACCACACGCCGGACAGGCGTACCGGCCGGCTCCCTGGACATCGAATTGCGTTCGACACGCCCCACAACGGACCCTCATTGCTCATCTCCCGGTTTCACTGGCTCGCCTACGGCGCCGATCGCCATCAGGTAATCGGCCTCGAGTTGCAAGATTTCCTCAATGTCAACTGAAGAGTAGGTGACACCGTTCTTGGCGACGATTTCGTCACGGATGTACTCGATGGACGCTTCGTGACCACCAGCCACCGTTTCGACCGGGTTCTTGCGGTCATCCTGTGCCAGACCCTGCAGATAGAAGACCTCATACTCGAGGATTCGCCTGATATCGGATCTGGTCAGGCTCGACCCTTCCCCAAGACCGGCGTGCACATGTTTCACCGCGTCCTCTACGACATACTCGAGTGGCTCGTAGGAGGGTCGACGCTGGGCTTCCTGCCAAACAACTAGGGCAATGATGACCAGCAAGACTCCGACGAGCAGGGCGACAAACGCGATGATTGCAGCTGGAGACATCTTCGGATGACCTCTTGGAAGTTCCGAATTCTAGGTTTTTGGCGCCCCTAGAACGCCTCAACGGGAAGAGACATCAACGAACCATCCTCGGATGCGGCCGCATCGCGTCGGGCAGCGATCTTTGGCGCGACATCGTTGAGGAACCACCGAGCCGATTCCAGCTTGCCTCGATAGAACGGATCGACATCGAGTTTCTCGACGGCGATCTCCGCTTGGCGGAGCAACTGCCAGCTGATGATCACCTCGGCTATGGAGTCGAGCAAGTGGTTGGTATGGAGCCCAACCTCGTAGAGACGGGTCTTTTCACCGGCCATCGCGGCAAGCAGATCCTCAACCATGAAGCCGAGTTGCGTCTGAGCCCCATCGAGGATTTGCCCCAGCTTCACCCTCTCAGCAGCCAATGGGTCGTTGTCGGGCCCACCTTTGACGAACTCGACGATCTCAGATGCGACTGCCGCCAGCGTCTCACCCTGATCACGTGCGATCTTCCTGAAGAACAGGTCCTGAGCCTGGATTCCTGTCGTGCCCTCATAGATCGTGTCGATTTTCGCATCTCGAATGTATTGCTCGATCGGGTAGTCCTGAGTGAAACCGGCCCCACCGAACACCTGCAGAGACATGGCTAGAAGCTCGTATGCCCGCTCCGACGAGTAGCCCTTGACCAGTGGGAGGAGCAGATCGTTTCGCCGAGCCCAAATGCTGTCGTCAGGGTGCAACCTCACCTGGTCCTGCACCCATCCCGTGTAGAGGATCAGGGCTCGGAGACCCTCGACATAAGCCTTCTGTTGCATGAGCATTCGGCGGACATTGGGATGATCGACGATCGGAACCCGTGGAGCTGTCTTGTCCGTGGCCTCGGCCAGGTCCGCACCCTGCTTACGCTCCTGTGCGTATGCCAGAGCGTTGAGATAGCCGGTGCTGAGTGTGCCCATCGCCTTGGTGCCAATCATCATCCGGGCGTTCTCGATGACCCGGAACATTTGACGGATCCCGTCGTGTTTGTCACCGACGAGATATCCGATGGCGGGCTCCTCCAACCCGAAGGTCAACTCACAGGTCGTCGATCCCTTCAGACCCATCTTCTTCTCGATGTTGGTCGCGTACACGCCGTTGCGCGGACCCAGGGAACCGTCTTCGTTGACGAGGTGCTTGGGCACCACGTAAAGCGAGAGCCCTTTGGTGCCCGGCCCGGCGCCCTCAGGGCGGGCTAGGACGAGATGGATGATGTTCTCCGAGATGTCGTGCTCACCGCTTGTGATGAATCTCTTCACACCTTCGATCCGCCAGGTGCCGTCACCTTGATCGATCGCCCTTGTCGTTCCGGCGCCGACATCTGAACCGGCATCTGGCTCGGTGAGAACCATCGTTCCGGCCCACTCCTTCTCGACCCAGAGCTTGGCGAACTCCTTCTGCTCCTCGTTGCCCTCTTCGAACAGGACTCTGGCAAACGACTCTCCACCGGCATAGAAAAGTGCGGTTGTGTTGGCCGCCAGCATCATCTCCTCGGCCGACCAGAGGACGGAGGGTGGAACCGGATTGCCCCCCATTTCGGTGGGAAGCCCGATCAGTCCCCAGCCACCTTCTTTGTATGCACGCACACTGGCCTTCATCGAATCCTGGATGACAACCTCGCCATCGACGAGCTCCAACGGAATGCGGTCCTGGTCGACATAGGAGGCGGCGAAGTCCTCCCGCGCAAGACGCTCCACCTCGGTGAGGATGGCGTGCACTGTGTCCTGGTCGAGATCGGTCCACTCGCCGGTGCCCAAATAGTCCTGGAGACGGTTCACTTCGAAGAGGTTGAACTCGATGTCACGAAGATTCGACTTGTAGTGACTCACCTTTTCCCCTTTTCACTATTTGAGCGCCCATTCTAATTTGAATCAACACTCAAAGGAAATAGGGATCTACGCAAACCTCAGGTATTACGACCCACATATGGGCCCAATCCGCTCATCTTCGCCCACAAAGCGTCGGAACCGTCCGGGCCCACTACTTCGCCCGAGCCAGGTCGCCGAGTATCTGCTGTGAGGCGAAACGACCGGGAGCACCCATCACGCAACCCCCGGGATGAGTTCCCGAACCACACTGGTAATAGCCCTCGATCGGTGTCCGGTACTGGTTCCAACCCGGGGCCGGTCGAAAGAAGAACATCTGGGGGGCCAGAAACTCCCCGGCGAAGATGTTGCCCTCCGTCAAACCGACTGTTCGCTCGATATCAAGAGGCGTGACCACCTCACGATGCAAGAC
>JBAVIK010000203.1:0-8878 GCA_049686815.1 Acidimicrobiia bacterium
GGTGTTGGCGACGTGAAGCCGTGGGCTACCTGCTCTTTGAGCCCTGCCACCCTGACCTGGAAGAACTCATCCATGTTGGAGGCCCAGATTGCATGGAATTTTGCCTTCTCGAGCAAGGGAAAGTCCTCACGCCCGGTGAGGGAGATCACACGTCGATTGAAGTCGAGCCACGACAATTCTCGATTGATGAAGTGTTCGGGCTGGAGAAGGGTGGTATCGCGAAATGTCATGACCGTGGTCCGCCCGGGCTGCCGAGACCGCCCAAGAGGAACGTTCTCAAAGATTCTGTCACCGACGCCGGATCGATACCTGAGTTCGATATGAGCACCTTCGCCCCCGACATGATCGTGTCCTGGATCAGTCTTCCCGCGAGCTGAGGAGCCATAGCCAGGAAGATGCCCGAAGCAACACCCTCCATGTAGAGCCCGGCCATTTCGGTGGACAGCTGAGCATGCGACTCCCGTATTCGCTCCTGCGCGTCGGGGCTCATACGACCGGCCTCGCGATGAAGGATGACACCAAAAACCGGGTCGGAAGCCACGAATCTCACGGTTCTGGTGGCCAGATCCGCCAATCGGGCGTCCACAGGTTGGTCAGAAGGAACACTTTGAATCAGCTCCGAGATGACGTGGGGGAGCTCCTCCTCCACCAGGGAGGCAATCATGTCGTCGCGATCGGTGAAGTAGTCATAGAGAGTTGTGCGACCAACTCCGGCCGCGATCGCCACCTCGCTGATGGACACTTCAGCCGTTCCCGCCTCCTCGATCAAAGCCTTGGCCGAGTCGAGAAGAGCACGTCGCATCAGCGTTTTGTGCTCATCAATCGACGCTGCTCTGATCCGGGGCATCAACAGAGGCTATCCCGAGATTTCCAGAACGCATCCCGGCGCGGGAGATGACTTCTGAATAGGTTGTATGCGAGCTCAGACCCAGAGGAGGATGGAATGCGCAAACCTTTGACCGGAGCGATCCTTGGAATCGTCCTCGGGCTCGCCGTGGCAGTGATTCTTCAGCAACAGGGGATCTGGCCACTCGACCAGCTCACAGTGTTCTTCATGCCGGCCGTTCTCGGGTTCCTGGGACTGCTGATTCTCAGCATCGGCAAGGAGGGATCCACGGTCACGTTTGTGATCGCGCTCATCATCCTCATACCGATGGCCGTGTGGGGTGCCCTTGGCTTCGGAGATGTCAACGAGGTCGGCGTGCTGAATGGCGGCTGCAAGGTCGAGGCGATGACCTCGGTTCCCGACGCGACCAACGTCACCGATACCAGCAAACAGGACCCGTTCCAGATCGATCCAGATGGCGGTCTCATCTGGGCCGCGACTTCCCCGGTTGTGTTCATGGACTACCCCTGGAAGATCTGGGTGGAGATCGGTGGAGTGCAGATCACCCTCGACTCCGAGGAAAGCCAGAACAACGATGGCGGTAGTGAGATCAATGGCGGGGACGTTCCCAACGTCACCGCCTATGCGGAAGCACGAGGTATCGACATCTCCCAGCTTCGCGGGGTGTACAAGGTCGGTGGCAGCGCCGCCAACACCTGTGACGGCTTCGGGTTCGTGACATTGATCGCCGACCCGTTCGAGACTCTGGCTTCGCAGATCGCAGCCGGTATCGCGCTGCTAGCGATCATCTTGTTCATCATCATCATGATCGTTAGCCGTCGTAGCGCAACTGCTGCCGCAGGCGCAGCAGTGGGGGCTGCCTCGGCCTCGGCCATCGGCACCACGAACGGGGATGTGAACGTTGGCAACGTCGTTCCTGGCGACGTAGACGGGGACGGCGACGTCGATTTCGACGACCTTGACGGAATGACCGATCAGAACGGAAGCAACGGGATCGATCCCGACTGACCTCGTTTTGTCAGATGTGAGTCACACCGCGAAACTCGTGGTGTGACTCACGGACCAAACGGACTCCAGCCCGATGTGGCTACGGATTGGAGGGCCCGAGCCGCTTGTTCGGGCTATCCCAATGCCGTCTTCTTTCCCTCCGGTGACGCGCCCGGACACAACGCGGACCAAGCACTTGCTGTTTGCTCGGTCTGCCCTGTTGCAGAGGCCTGTCTCGACTACGCCCTCGAAACGAATCAAAGGGCGGGCATTTGGGGCGGCACGACCGAGGACCAGCGCAAATCGCTGCGGCGAAAGTGGCTGGCGGGACGAAGACGAAGCGCTTAGACCACCCATGTCTAGCCACTGGCGTGGATTGGACCTGAGATGGACAACCGGTCAAATCTGGTGCCGATGGAACAATCCGGCTGATCAGCCATCACCCAGTTGCAAACCTCTCTTGCAAGCGGTCATATAGGGGTCCACCGCATGAGAAGAGCTATCAGATGAGCAAACAGGCCGACTATGTACTTCGTACCGTTGAAGAGCGTGGGATCCGTTTCGTCCGACTCTGGTTCACCGACGTCCAGGGTTTCCTCAAGTCGGTCGCGATCAGCCCGGCCGAGCTCGAGGTGGCCTTCGACGAAGGGATGACGTTCGACGGGTCGTCGATCGATGGGTACGCCAGGGTGCAGGAGGCAGACATGCTGGCCCGACCCGACCCTTCGACTTTCGCGGTGCTCCCATGGCGTTCCGAACAACAGGTGGCAAGGATGTTCTGTGACATCTACACCCCTGACGGCGAGCCGTTCCACGGAGACCCCCGTCATGTGCTGAAGCGGAATCTCGACCTCGCCTCGGAGTTGGGCTACACCTTCTACGCCGCCCCCGAACTGGAGTTCTTCTACTTCGAGGACTCCGGACCGGAGCCGAAGGTGTTGGACCGGGGTGGCTACTTCGATCTCACGCCGCTGGACGTGGCTCAGGAGTATCGGAGAAAGACAATCAACGCGTTGGAGCAATTGGGGATACCGATTGAGCATTCCCACCACGAGGTCGCACCGAGTCAACACGAGATAATTGCCCGCTACACCGACGCCCTCACCATGGCCGACAACATCATGACCTCGAGACTGACCGTCAAAGAGGTTGCTCTTCAGTCGGGGATCTACGCCACATTCATGCCAAAGCCGCTGGAGGATCACGACGGTTCCGGTATGCATCTTCACCTCTCGTTGTTCGAGGAGGACGTCAACGCCTTCCACGAGACCGGGACCCAAGGTGAGCTGTCGAAAGTGGGTCAGGCGTTCATCGCCGGTCTGCTCAGACATGCAGCGGAGATGACCGCAGTCACCAACCAGTGGGTCAACTCGTATAAGAGGCTGGTGAGCGGTTTCGACGCCCCCATCTACATCTCGTGGGCACGGAACAATCAGTCTGCTCTGGTCCGGGTGCCGGCAGTCAAGAAGGGCAAACCAACATCGGTGCGAGTGGAGTACCGGGCTGCCGATTCGGCATGCAACCCCTACCTCGCACTCTCGGTGATCCTTGCCGCTGGTCTCGCCGGTATCCGTGAGGGCTATGAGCTTCCCGCAGAAGTCGCCGCCGACGTGAGTCGCCTCACCCCTGCGGAGCGTGCTGCCGCCGGCGCCAAACGACTGCCCGAGACCCTCTCAGAGGCACTCGACCTCCTCGAACAGTCTGATCTGGTGGCTGATGCACTGGGAGAGCACGTATTTGCCTGGTTCCTGCGCAACAAACGGGAGGAGTGGCACCGGTACCAGCACCATGTCTCGGCCTTCGAGTTGGATACCTACCTCCCCATCCTGTGATCGTCGCCGTATATCCCGAGGAATGCTCCGAGGATGTGAGCGACGGGTTGACATTCGCCGGTGCAACAGTGATTGGGTTAGGTGACCTCAGCCCGGAGACACCGGCGATCGGCGACGCCGATGTGCTTGTGGTCGAGCTGAGCCCCCAGCCCATGCGGAGACTGCGCGAAATCGACCGGTTGGCCGAGACCGTCGGACTGCCAGTCGTGGCGGTCGCTCTGAAGGACCAACTCGTGTTGATGGAAAGCGTCGTCGGGATCACAGACTTCGTCATAGCCCCGGTCGACCCGGTAGAGCTCCGGTTGCGACTCACCCGTCTGGTATCTGCCGAAGCGTCTGATGATCTCGTCCGATTCAAGGACCTCGAGCTGAACCCGCTCACCTATCAGGCCCTACTCGAAGGGGCGCCGATGGATCTGACCTACATGGAATATGAGCTGCTCCGCTTTCTCGTCGACAACCCGGTGAGAGTGTGGAGTCGCGAGCAGCTCCTGTCCCGGGTATGGGGGTACGAGTACTACGGGGGGGCACGGACTGTGGACGTGCATGTACGGCGTCTCCGGGCCAAGCTCGGAGAAGAGCGGGCGTCATGGATCACGACTGTGCGTTCGGTGGGTTACCGCTTCGGATGAAGACTGGCCAACGGCGAGATTCCCCTCACCGAAGGCGGGTGGCACAATTGCCGGATGGGTTTCAGAACCAAGCAGGTACACGCCGGGGTAACACCCGACTCCGCGACCGGAGCCATCCTCACACCGATCTACCAGTCCACCACGTTCGTCCAGGAGTCGGTGGACGAATACATGAGTCGTGGCTACTCGTACTCACGAGCCGGGAACCCGACGGTGAGGGCCTTTGAAGAGAAGCTAACCGCCCTCGAGGGCGGTGTGGACTGCACCGCATACGGTTCGGGCATGGCCGCCACCGTCGCCGTGTTCCTCGCAGTTCTCGAGGCCGGCGATCATGCGGTGATAGCAGACGTCGTATATGGAGGGACCTATCGGTTTGCCGACCAGTTCTTGTCCAAATTCGGGGTCGATGTCGACTTTGTCGATGCTGCCGAACCTGGAGCGGTCGCCGGAGCGCTGAAACCCAACACCAAGCTGGTCTTCACCGAAACACCGGCCAACCCAACCCTGAAAGTGACCGACCTGGCGGCCATCTCCGAGGTCTGCGGCGGCAAAGGGATCCTCCATGTCACGGACAACACCTTCCTGACACCGTATTACCAGCGGCCCTTCGAACTGGGTGCTGACATCGTGATTCACTCCACCACCAAGTTTCTCGACGGCCACAACGCAACCCTCGGCGGAGCGGTAGTAGTGAAGGACGCACAGTTACAAGACAAGATCCAGTTCGCCCGCATCTCTGCCGGGCTGGTGATGTCGCCGATGGTGGCGTGGCTGACACTCCAGGGGACCAAGACCCTCAGCGAGCGAATGGACCGTCAATCGGCAAACGCTATGGAGATCGCACATTGGCTCGAACACCACTCAAAGGTCGACTACGTCAACTACCCAGGGCTGGAATCGCATCCTCAATACGAGATCTCGACCAAGCAGGCCAGCGGGTACGGAGCAATGGTCGGATTTGAGGTGCACGGTGGTGTCGACGCAGGCAAACGGCTCATGGATTCGATCGAGTTGTGGTCACTCGCCGAGAACCTCGGGTCGGTGGAATCGCTGATCACTCATCCGGTGACCATGACCCACGCCGCAGTGCCGCGTGACGAGAGGATTGCAGCCGGGATCACCGACGGGTTGGTCCGACTCTCAGTTGGGCTCGAGGACGCCGAGGATCTGATAGGCGCCCTCGACAGTGCGCTGGAAAACGTCTGAGTGAACACCAGCCAATGGCCGATCACCACGTCGCTCAATACAACATCGGGCGTATCCGCAAGCCACTCGATCATCCAGACGTCGCTGAATTCGTCGCTGCTCTCGGGCCGATCAATGACCTTGCGGAGGCCAGCCCCGGGTTCGTCTGGCGGTTGAAGGACGACGACGGCCAATCATCGAGTTTCGTGAGCGTCGAGGGAATCGACGATCCGATGGTGATCGTCAACTATTCGATCTGGAGAGATCTGGAATCGTTAGGCCACTTCATCAACAAGAGCGGTCACGTCGCATACCTTCGGAGGAGAAGGGAATGGTTCGAGTCAGCCGACGAGCCAACCAGTGTGGCCTGGTGGATTCCGGCCGGCACCGTCCCCGACGTTGCCGAGGCGCACCGCCGTCTGCTCACGTTTCGAGAGCGAGGCTCCAGTGTTCAGGGTTGGTCGCTCACTCGACCTGAGCCCGAGCCCTGATCAGGCTGTCCCGAGCGAACGAGGTCCCGGCGTCGGTCTCGACCGGACGTCTGACCACCAGTGCCTCGGTCAACACCATGTGATCGAGCCAAGATGCAATCTCGTCGACATCCCACAGAATCTCGGGCACTTGAGGCCCACCATGTCCATCCTCGATGTTCGATCGATCGTGACCGATCATGAACAGCTCACCTCCGGGCCCGAGCCAGCCCGAAGCGCGCACGACGACATCACGCAGCTCCTGCGCCGTCAACTGGAGATAGGAGATGAGGACGAGGTCGAAGTGTCCATTCGGTGTCCAGGTTCGGACATCGCCGACCACGAATTCGACATCGTCAGACCTCGCCGCGCCCCTCTCGATCGCCACCTCGGAGAAGTCGACGGCCGTCATCGACCAGCCTTTCTCACTCAGCCAGATCGCATTGCGTCCCTCACCGGAGGCCAGGTCGACGCCGGTGCCTGGTCGAGCGGGTCCGAGACGGTCGGCGACAAACAAGTTTGGAGTCGGAGACCAGAGCAAGTCCGCTTCCCGGTACCTCTCATCCCACAGAACGGAGTCCACTTAACCAAACTCGATTCCCTGCGCCAACGGCAGATCGTCTCCCCAGTTGATAGTGGTCGTCTGGCGACGCATATAGGCCTTCCAGGAATCGGAGCCGGCTTCACGTCCCCCACCGGTCTCCTTTTCACCGCCGAACGCACCGCCGATCTCGGCGCCGGAAGTGCCGATGTTCACGTTGGCGATGCCGCAATCCGACCCACTAGCGCTGAGGAATCTCTCGGCGTGCTTCAGGGACTCAGTGAAAATTGCCGATGAGAGACCTTGTACCACGCCATTCTGAATCTCGATCGCCTCATCCAGCGTGTCGAATTCGATGACCCAGAGAATCGGTGCGAAGGTCTCATCTTGTGTGATTGACGCTTCCTTGGGCACGAGAGCAATTGTCGGCTCGACGAAGTATCCCGGTCGATCGATCCTGTTCCCCCCAGCGACGATGCGCCCGCCTTGCTCCTTTGCGATTTCGAGGGCTTTCATCATCTCCTCGATCGCTGACTCGTTCACAACAGGGCCCATCAAAGTTCCTGCTTCGAGGGGGTCACCAAGGGTCACCTGCTTGTAGGCCTCGACGAGACGGCTCACCAACTTGTCGGCGATCGCTCGATGGACGATCAACCTGCGCAAGGTTGTGCAGCGCTGACCGGCTGTTCCCACGGCACTGAACAACGTTGCTCGAACCGCCAGATCGATGTCGGCGTCGTCCATCACGATGACAGCGTTGTTGCCACCCAACTCGAGGATCGACCGCCCCATACGCTGGGCGACCGCCGGTCCGACGATACGACCCATGTCACACGATCCCGTCGCCGAGACGAGAGGAACACGTGTGTCGTGATTCAGCTGGTTTCCGACTGTGCGGCCCTGGCCGACCAAGAGGTTGAAGACACCCTCGTAGCCACTTCCAGCCATGACCTCCTCCGCGATCTTGGTGACGGCGATCGCGGTCAACGGCGTCTGTTGTGACGGTTTCCAAATGACGGTGTCCCCACAAACCGCCGCGATTGCGGCGTTCCAGGACCACACCGCAACTGGGAAGTTGAATGCCGAGATCACTCCCACCGGTCCGAGCGGGTGCCAGTGCTCATACATCCGGTGGTTGGGGCGTTCCGAGGCCATGGTGTTTCCATACAGCTGACGAGACAACCCGACCGCGAAATCACATATGTCGATCATTTCCTGAACCTCGCCGACCCCTTCGGCGACGATCTTCCCCATCTCCAGTGTCACCAGAGCTCCGAGCACGTCGACCTTCTCACGAAGGGCATTCCCCACGCGGCGGACGTACTCACCGCGTTTCGGTGCCGGCAGGCTCCGCCAACGCTCGAACGTCTCCACTGAGCTCTGAACGATCTTCTCGTAGTCGTCCATCGAGGCAAGACCGACTGTGGCCAGAACATCACCAGTCGAGGGGTTGATGACATCGATGGTGTCACCGCCCGGCTCCAACCATCCGCCTGCATAGACACCTGAATTGTGATCTGTCAGCCCTAGGGCCTGGAAGATCTCTTGCTTGGTCATCGTGCCGCCACCACTTCGATCTCGACCAAGAAGCCACCTGGAAGCGCTCCCGCCTGCACGGCAGAGCGGGCCGGTGGCTCCTCCTTGAAGTAGGAACCGTATGCCTCGTTGACCACTGGGTAGTCGTCGATATCTGCCAGGAAAACTGTCGTCTTCAGGATGTCTCCATATCCCAAGCCGAGATCACCGAGCAACGCCCCGATGTTCTTCATCACCTGATGGGCCTGAGCAGAGACGTCGTCGGGTGCTCGTTCTCCGGTGGCGGGGATCAGACCAACCTGGCCGGACAGAAATACGAGGCCATTGGCCTCGGTGGCGAATGAGTAAGGGCCCATGGCCTGAGGCGCCGATGGGGTCGGTGGGACGGTTTTTGGCAACTTCCAGCTCCTAGGTAAATCCGTCCCGCAGGGTACAGCCAAAAGAAAAGGACCCGGCAAGCCGGGTCCTTCCGAAACTCTTGGTCGCCGTTCAGGAGAACGAATTACCGCAACCACAGGTCTTGGTGACATTGGGATTCTCGATGGCGAACCCGGCGCCCATCAGGGAGTCCTTGTAGTCGAGCGTTGCCCCGCGGACCATCTCTGCGCTCTGCGGATCAACCACGACTTTGACATCGCCGTAATCCTCGACGATGTCATCGTTGTCGATCTCGCTGTCAAAGAACATCTCATATGAGAACCCGCTACAACCACCGGGGCGAACTGCCATTCGAAGGGCGAGACCCGGATCCGCTTCAGCCGCGATCAACTCACGGACCTTGTCGACGGCGGTATCAGTCAGATTCACCGTCTTCTGGGGTTGATTGGACTTGATGGTCAGCAGTTGAG
>JBAVIK010000204.1:0-2072 GCA_049686815.1 Acidimicrobiia bacterium
GGGCTACCCACTGCAATTGAAGACGGACTGTGTCAACTGTTTCACAGTCCTCGGCGTTTCCTGTGCCACCGGAATCGCTCCCGCAAGCTGCAGCAGCCAACGCCAGGACTGCCACAAGTGCCAGCCAACGTGTCTTCCCCATTCTCATCCGTCCTCCTCTTCGGTCCCCGATAGAAAGTACTTTTTCCGCTTGACGCGACCCTAGCGGCCGCCTACGCGGCTTCGCTCACGAAGCATCGCTCGCCCGAAACGAAACATGCCAAGGCATTACCAGCCGTTCCGTGACGAGGACTATCGCGTATAGAACGACCCCCCTGATCGATGCCACCAGGATCCCTGCCCATGCGTCGGGGAACACGAAAAGACTCGCTTTGGTGAGGACATATTGACCGAGAACATTCTGAGACCCCCCGAAATACTCGGCGACGATGGCTGCGATGATCGAGAGGACCGCCACAACCTTCATCGCCGAGAAGAAGTAGGGCAATGCATGAGGCACACGCACCCGCCACATCACCTCCCGTGGGGTCGCGGCGTAAGAGCGCATCAATTCGATCTCGTCAGCCTCGACCTCGAGTAGCCCGCGTGTGGTGTTGATCATCACCGGAAAGAAGACAACCACGGCCACCACCACCATCTTCGGCACTGGGCTGGTGATCGAGAACATCCCGTTGGCGATTGGAGCCAGGGCGATGATGGGGATCGAGTTCGCTGCGATGGCAAATGGCATGAGACCCTCTCGAATCGGGACCCAGCGAATGGTGGCGAGGGCGACAGAGACCCCGATGATTGTGCCTGCCACGAGGCCACCGATGGCTTCGATCAGCGTGTTCCAACCGGCACCCCAGATCACCGAACTCGTTTGGAAGAAGCGATCAACGATGACACTGGGGGCTGGAAGGACAAAGGCCTGGATTTCGAACAATCTGATCGCCCCCTCCCAGACGAAGAGGACGGCGACGAAGGCCACCATCGCGGGGACCAGGTTCCTTATCCTGTAACGACGGTCAGTCGGTCTATGCGCGCCAATCGGACCGGCCCCTTCAAATGGAGTAACAAAAGCCCCATCGCTCGTCTTCCTCCCACCGCGGTTTCGCCCGGTCACGATGGCTGCTCCTGATGTCGCAATGCTTCTCGCACTTCGGTGATCTTGTCGTAGTACGGCTGTGACTCCCTTGTGTCTTCGTTGCGCGGGTGGGGAAGGTCGGTCTCGATCACCGCACTGATACGTCCGGGCCTCGGAGACATCACAACCACCCGGGTCGACAGGAAGACTGCCTCGGGGATGGAGTGAGTGACGAACACGATGGTGGTCTCGGTCTCGTCCCAAATCCGCAGGACTTCTTGCTGCATCGTTTCCCTGGTCATCTCATCCAGTGCGCCGAATGGCTCATCCATCAAGAGCAGCGCCGGTTTGAAGGCGAGAGCCCTGGCTATGGCGACACGTTGCTGCATCCCACCTGAGAGCTGCCATGGATAATGCTCCCGGAACTCCCTCAACTCGACCATGTCGAGCATCTCCGAGATCGTTGCCTCCCGATCTTCGATTTCCATGATCTCGAGTGGCAACTCAACGTTCTTGGACACTGTGCGCCAATCCAGCAAGGTCGCTTTTTGAAAGACAATGCCGTAGTCACGATCGATGCGCGCTTGTCGAGGCGCCTTCCCATTGATCTCGAGTGTGCCTGAAGTTGGAGTTGCCAGGTCGCCGATCAGTCTGAGGAGTGTGCTCTTGCCACAGCCTGAGGGACCGATCATCGAGATGAATTCACCGGCCTCGACCTCGAGGTTGATGTCCTGCAGCGCCTCCACAGCCGAATCGGCCGAACGGAAGATCTTGCCCACGCCGGCCGCATTGACCACTTTCATGACGGCTCCGGTGCCCGTGTCCGATGAACAACACGATGTTCGACCCACGTGATCAGGCCGACAAAGAGAATCCCGACCGCGGCGCAGATGATCACCGTCGAATAGAGCTTGGTGGACTGGACCGCAAACTGTTGTGAGAAAGTGAGAAGTGCTCGACCGAGCCCGCTCTGGAATCCGGCGGGAAGCTCCCCGATCAATGCCCC
>JBAVIK010000205.1:0-1976 GCA_049686815.1 Acidimicrobiia bacterium
GAGCACCACATCTCGATCGACACCGAGGGACAGGCAGATGCCTGCGGCGACGGCGAGATTGGAGCCAAATGCGCCGTCGGGGACCGCGCCAAGATCGGAACCGTCCACCTTGAGACGACCGTGCCAGGCCTCGACCTCGATGATCTGCATTGACTCGATCTTGCTCTCAGCAAGTGGGGCGAGCAACGGGTCTCCAATGTTGATCACCCCAACCTCCGCATGTTCCAGGATCTCCGCTTTGGCTCGGACTATTCGCTCCAATGTGCCGAATCGCTCCAAATGGACGGGGCCTACGGCAACCATTGCGGCAATTTTCGGTGTGATCCACTCGCACAACTCAGCGATCTCGCCGGGGCCGTAGGTGCCCATCTCGGCGATAAAGACCTCAGTGCCGGCGGTCAGACCCTCATTGATTGCCCGTGCCAAACCCATGCGGTTGTTGAATGAGGCCGGACTGGCGACAGTCCTTCGGCTACCCGTGAGCAGATGTTCCACATAGTTCTTGGTGGTGGTCTTTCCATACGACCCGGTGATCGCCACGACATCAGGCCCGACCGATTCGAGCTTCGCCCTGGCTTTCGCAACCCATTTCGATGCAATCGACCTTTCGACGGGCGCAAGGATCGCGAGTCCAATATCGACCAAGACCGGTAGAGAGAGCAACGCGAGTGCCACGAAGAGCGGAACATCGGCAACCACCCCAAGCACGCAGAACAACACCACGAGGGCGGACGTCACCATGGTCAGTCTCTTCATTCGATCGGTCCATGCCAACGGTGAGGTCACACCGGTCACCGAGAGGCCAATCGGCCCGACTTGTGCCGCTGCAACCAGAAAACCGAACCAAACACTCCACAGCGACCCGAGAACGCCAACCACACCCAGCAGTGCCAGAACGTAGTTCGTAGGTCCGGTCGTCCACCACCGCCACGCAAAACGGGAGGTCGACGATGGGAGATAATGCTCGCGCTGGGCGATTCGCAACCACCTGAGTCCAGCGGGCACGGCGGCCAACGCGGATACGACTGCCAGCGCCCAGATCACGACAACACGGAATCTACGACACGTCGCAAATCGGATGGAGCCTGCATCGGAACATGATGACCGACTCCCTCGAGAACCTCGAGACTCGCGGTGGGCATCATCGTCATGGCGCGCTCGGCGACAGAAACTGGCACTTCCGTGTCTTGCCCACCCCACAGCAACTTCACCCTGCCACCGAGACCCGCCATTTGACTCTCGTATGTTTCATTCACGGCTTTGACCAGGATGTCGCGCATGACACCGCTCGCCGCCTTGTAGTCAGCAGAGCCCCTCTTCTGTTTCTCTGCTTCCATTCGAGCTTCCGATACAAGACCGAACCTGTTGAGATTTCGCATCACTCTGTAGCCTGGCGATGGTCTTTTGACCGCACCCGTTCTCAACAAAGGCACACCTGTGAGTACAAGGGCTCCTACGAGATCAGGAAAGCGAGCAGCGAGACAGACGGCGACACGGCCCCCAAAGGAATGACCAACCAGTACTGGAGGCCCATCGAAAGCCGTGAGGATTTCGACGACAATGTCGGCATAACCCTCCGCACCGATCGATCCGCTCGGTGGAGGAGAAGCGCCGAATCCTGGGAGGTCTGGTGCAAGGGCAGGGAGATCATGAAGCGACTGTTTGAAGTCGGCGCCACGTCGACCCCACCCGTGGAGTGCCAAAACCAGAGGAGGGCCCTGACCATATACCTCGGCGAACAGGTCGCCTTCTGCAAAAGCGCGCAAAGCCAACGAGCAAAACCTCGATCCGACCGTGAGAACTGCCGAGAATACAGGTGACAGGTTTGGAACCAATGATCCCCGAGCCGATAGAGCCAACAGTTCATGAGGCGATGGCCCGTTTTCGGTCATCGCTACTTCGTCGCGCCTCGGCCGTCGCCTGGGTAGTTCTGATAATCATCGGGGCCCAGGCGGTTCGCAGCGATGTGTTCAGAC
>JBAVIK010000206.1:0-4755 GCA_049686815.1 Acidimicrobiia bacterium
GTTCTGACCGATCCCGAAGGTCTAAAAGGCTTAGCCGGTGGTCTCCACGAGACCATCGACGGGACTGTGCTCAACGTTGAAGACATCAGAAGAATCGCCTGCGATGCCTCGATCAGCCGGATCATCATCGGACCCGACTCAGAGATCCTCGACGTCGGTCGCAAGACCCGGGTGTGGACCACGGCCCAACGTAGAGCTGTCGTCGCCAGAGATCGACACTGTCAGGGATCAGGATGCGATGCGCCACCACACCACTGTGACATCCACCACATCGATCACTGGGCGAACGGTGGAACGACATCCGTCGACAAAGGCAAACTCCTATGCCGGCCTTGCCATACCAACGAACACATCAAGCAGGCCAGCCAGCGAAGACCCTAGGGGTGGACCCTTCCCCACCACCCCGATCCGGATGAAACTTGTCACCAGGTCCTGATACCTTCGAGATGTGAGCTCACTCGACTCGTTCTCACCTGCGACCCGAACATGGTTCGAGGCTTCTTTCAACACGCCGACCCTCGCCCAGGAGAAGGGTTGGCCCGCAATTGCCAACGGCGATCACACCCTGATCCACGCTCCCACCGGATCGGGGAAGACACTGGCTGCGTTTCTCTGGACTCTCGACCGGCTCCTCGCCGAACCTCTACCCGACAGATCCGAACGCTGCCGGGTTCTCTACATCTCCCCACTCAAGGCGTTGGCTCATGACGTCGACCGCAACCTGCGGGCGCCCCTGGCCGGAATTCGTCATGCCGCTGAGAGACTCGGGGGTGAACCACTGCCTGAGCTCACCACGTTTCTCCGCACCGGCGACACCCCGCAAGAAGAGCGGCGACGAATGGAGCGCAACCCACCCGACATCTTGATCACAACACCCGAGTCGCTCTATCTGATGCTCACATCTGCTGTCAGGTCAGTGTTCAAGTCGGTGCGCTGGGTGATCATCGACGAGGTCCATGCGGTGGCGTCGTCGAAGCGAGGCGCCCATCTGGCTCTCTCACTGGAGCGTCTCGAGGAGGTCACAGAGCACAGCCCACAGCGAATCGGATTGAGTGCCACCCAACGCCCACTCGAGACCATCGCCAGATTCATGGCAGGTGGCACCGTCGATGATGAGAAGTGGACACCACGGCCCACGACCATCGTCGACGCTCCACATGACAGGGATCTCGAGATGGAGATCGTGGTGCCTGTCGAGGACATGAATGAGCCCGGCGACGTCGACCCTCTCGATCCCGACCGCACCACCAACCGTTCGATCTGGCCCGCCATCTATCCCCAGATCCTGGCTCAGATCGAGGAGCACAACTCCACCATCGTCTTCGCCAACTCGCGACGTCTCGCTGAGCGGATCTGCTCTGAGCTGAACAATCTCGCCGGCGAGGAACTGGCCAGAGCCCATCACGGCTCGGTTGCCAGGGAACAGAGACTCGAAATCGAGGAGGCCCTGAAACGCGGCGATCTCAGAGCGGTTGTCGCCACTTCATCCCTCGAGCTCGGGATCGACATGGGCGCGGTCGACCTGGTCATCCAAATCGAAGCACCAACGTCCGTGGCGTCAGGACTGCAACGCGTTGGGCGCTCGGGACACCACGTCGGTGGTGTGTCGAAGGCCAAGTTGTTTCCCAAATATCGTGGGGATCTTCTGGTCGCAACAGTTGTTGCCGACGAAATGAGCAGACGTCGTGTCGAGCAAACCCGGATCCCAAACAACCCGATCGACGTGCTGTCCCAGCAGTTGGTGGCCCTCGTCGTCTCCGCCGACACCACAGCCGATCGGCTCTATTCGGTCGTGAGACGGGCCGCCCCCTATGCCGAGCTGAGTCGACAGGTTTTCGATGAAACCCTCGACATGCTCTCAGGACGATACCCCTCCGATCTCTTCGCCGAGCTCAGACCAAGGATCAACTGGGATCGTGCCAGCGGCGAGGTAACTGCCCGACCGGGATCCCGTCAACTTGCTGTCACCAACCCGGGAACCATCCCCGACCGGGGTCTCTACCGGGTCTCCCTTCCCGACGGAAGCCGAGTCGGCGAGCTCGACGAGGAAATGGTCTACGAGTCGAGGGAAGGTGACACCTTCCTGCTCGGTTCGAGCGCCTGGCGGATCACTCAAATAACTCATGACAAGGTCGAGGTCGTCCCGGCTCCAGGTGTGGCCGGGGCCAAGATGCCCTTCTGGCACGGAGACATGCTGGGTCGACCGCTCGAAACGGGAAAGGCCGTTGGCAAGTTCATCCGAGAAACGGCTGCTCAGTCGGCCGAAGTCGCCGAAGAGGAGCTGACAAGCCGATATGGCCTCAACGATTTTGCCGCCCGCAATCTCGTCCAATACCTGGGCGAAGAGAAGGAGGCGACCGGCGTCCTCCCCACAGATCAAACCATCGTCGTTCAGAGATTCCGCGACGAAATAGGCGACTGGCGATTGGCTCTGCTTTCGCCTCTGGGAGCCAGAATTCACGCACCGTGGGCGATGGCATTGCGTCACCGCTTCCGTGCCCGGTACGGAACGGACGTCGACGTCATCTGGTCTGACGATGGCATTGCGTTCAGATTCCCCGATTCGGAGGATCCCCCCGATGCCACAGACCTGATACTCGAGCCCGACGAAGTCGAAGCTCTCCTCCTCGACCATCTCTCCGACACCGCCCTATTCGCGGCGCGCTTTCGTGAGGCGGCCGGTCGCGCCCTCCTCCTTCCACGTCGACGACCCGGCGAACGCACTCCCCTCTGGCTGCAGCGACGAAGGTCGGCCGATCTTCTCGGGGTGGCCAAGCAGTTCGGGTCATTTCCGATCCTGCTCGAGGTCTATCGAGAGATCCTTCAGGACGATTTCGACCTCCCATCGCTCCAAGGAGTTCTGAGCGACATCGCCTCACGGAAGATCCGGGTCGCGTCGGTGGACACGACAAGCCCGAGCCCGTTTGCCTCATCCCTGCTCTTCTCCTTCGTGGCCGCCTATCTGTACGAGGCGGACGCTCCTTTGGCGGAGCGCCGGGCCACCGCGCTCACTCTCGACAGGGAGCTGCTCAGAGAGTTGCTTGGCGAAGGCGAGCTTCGCGAACTGATCGACCCCGAAGTCGTCGCTGCCGTAGAGCTCGAACTACAACGTCTCACCGACAATCGCCGCGGGACCAACCGTGACCACATTCACGACATCTTGAGAGACCTTGGCCCCCTCACCACCCAGGACATCGAAGTGCGGACCACGGCTGTCGATGTCGAGTCGGCTCTGGAGACCCTCGTCGGACAGCGCCAGGTCGTCGAGGTGACCATGGGGAGCGAGACGCGGTGGGCGGCGATCGAAGATGCGGCACGTCTCCGCGACGGTTTGGGTATCCAGCCGCCGGCCGGCGTTCCGCACACCTTTCTCGAGCCTGTTCCGGATCCACTCGGTGATGTCGTAGCTAGATATGCGAGAACCCACGGACCGTTCTCGGTAGATGAGGCAGCAACGGCCTTGAACCTCCCGGTCGGGGCGGTGAACAACGCATTGGGCAGCCTCGAACAGAGCGGCCGACTGGTTCAGGGTGCGTTCCGACCCGGAGGGGAAGGACGTGAGTGGATCGACGACCAAGTCTTGCGTCGGCTCAAGCGGCGGTCTCTGGCCGTCCTCCGATCAGAGATCGAACCGGTCGAGCCACATGCTCTAGCGCGCTTTGCGATTGCCTGGCAGGGTGTCAGTGGCAATCCGCCCCGCGGCCGGAATGCCCTGGGAGATGCGATATCTCATCTCACTGGAGCCGCGATCCCTGCCTCGACCCTCGAGCGCGATGTCCTCTCCGTCCGTGTTGGCGACGCCGGGTCGGCGATCGATCAGCTGATGCTGGCCGGAGAGTTGGTCTGGGTCGGACGGGGCGGTCTCGGTGTGAGAGACGGTCGGGTGTCGCTCTATCCGCGAGAGATGCTGGCAACACTGTGGGCCGGGCCCGATCCAGATTTCGAGCCAGGAGACAAGGCAGAGACTGTGCTCGAGTTTCTCGGAGAGCGTGGAGCGAGCTTCTTCGCAGACATCTATGCCAAAACAGGTGGCGGAGATCCAGCCGAGACTCTTGACGCGCTGTGGGATCTGGTTTGGTCCGGACACGTCACCAACGACACGTTCGAACCGGTTCGAGCCTTCACCGGGAGACGACGCAACAAGACATCAGGGCGAAGAGCGTTGGCGAGTCGATTCCCCGCTCACGCTGGTGGGAGATGGTCTCTGACCGAGCATCTCATTCACGGAACGACTGCAGACACCGAGCGTCATGCCGCGTGGGCACAGATACTCCTCGACCGTTACGGTTTGGTGACCCGTCACACAGTTCTTGCCGAAGGATATCCTGGTGGGTTCTCCACCCTCTACCCGGTGTTCAGTCATCTCGAGGAGACCGGGAGGATAAGAAGGGGTTACTTCGTCGAGGGTCTCGGGGGCTCCCAATTCGCATTGCCGGGAGCTGTTGATCGATTGCGTTCAGAGCCGAAGCCCGAGCTGGTGGTCTTGGCAGCAACTGACCCCGCCAATCCCTATGGCGGGATCCTGCCGTGGCCCGAACACGGGGACACCCGACTGGCAAGAGACGCCGGAGCATACGTTCTGCTGCACGATGGCAAACTCGTTGGTTACCTCGACAAAGGTCGCCGCGGTCTGACGCTTCTGGAGATGTCGACTGATCATCTGGGTCAGGTGTCCCGGGTGCTCGCAGAGGTCGCCACCCGTCACAAGCGACTAACACTCATCACCGTCAACGGACAACCGGCATCGACCTCACC
>JBAVIK010000207.1:0-3025 GCA_049686815.1 Acidimicrobiia bacterium
GCCCAGTCCTGTTTGAAGTACTCGATGATGGTGAGGCTCTCTACCTCCGAGACCCCAACCTCGGTCCGTAGCCGATCGAGTGACGCCATGAGATGCGCGTTGTCGCGACACCGCAGCTCGACGATGATCCCCCAGCGTCCGGTAGTGCATGCCACGAATACGGCCTCTTCCATCTTCTCGAGACGACGGGCCACCTCGCGAGCGGGGTCATCGATTCCCAGCAGGGCAATGGCAAAAACGGCCATGCCGAGGGTTTGAGGGTCGATACGAGCTGTGACCGTTACGAATCCTTCGTCGAGGAGACGCTGTACGCGGGCCCTCACCGCCGCTTGGGAGAGTCCCACATTCGGCGCGAGGGCCGCGTAGCTCGCCCGGCCGTCAGCCACGAGCTCGGCTATAAGCAACCGATCAGTGTGATCCAGGTCAGATGAGGAATGAGCGCCAGTCACACCAGCGATTCTACGCGGAATCTGCGGATTCAACGGTCAGGTGCGTGGATCACGATCAGATCCATGGCGGAAGAGCGATAGGTGGGGTAATCATTGAGACTCAGTGTTGGACCGTCTTCACGAAGCCCCCGTCGACGCGCAGGTTGGCGCCAGTCACGAACGAGGCGGCGGGCGAGGCTAAGAAAACGACCGCGCGGGCGACCTCCTCAGGCGTTCCCATTCGCCCCACCGCCGTCATATCACTGACCGCCTGGAATGTCTCTGGATCCTCCCGTCGAATATCGTCCCAGACACCACCGTCGAATATCACCGGTCCCGGTGAGACGACATTGACCCTGATTCCTTCGGCACCGAGACGCTCAGCGAGTTGGCCGCCGAACGCGGCCAGCGCCGCCTTCATTGCGCCGTATTCCCGGTCGGAATCGGGCAACTGTGTCATGGTCGAAGCGACCGATGAAATGAGAACGACTGCGGGGTCGCGGCCGGCCTTGAGATGGGGCATTGCCGCTTCGGTGAGACGGACATGCTGGAGAAGATCTATTTCGAAACTCTCCCTCCAGCGGTCGGGAAACTCGCCTCTGACAGGCGCTGATACGTTGCTGACGACGACGTCGATTCCTTCCAGTTCACGGGCAGCACGATCGACGAATCCGCTCAGTGCCTGCTCGTCCCGGACATCCACTGCCTCGCCGTAGGCGATTCCGCCCTGGTCCCTCACCGCGATCAAAGTGTCGTCGGCTCCCGACCGGGAGCAGGTCGCAACGGCTGCTCCTTCACCTGCGAACAATCCGACGATCGAACGCCCGATGCCCTTGCTGCCTCCTGTGACGACTACCGAACGACCGCTCAGACCGAGCTCCACCATGACTCCTCGATCATCGCCAAATCCTGGTTAAGGAAGGGACATGCCAATAAATCAGTTGCAATATCGACTCCAATAAGATAAAACAAGGGCAAGTATAACCTCTCACCACTAAATCACTTGTAGGGTGGAATTCTTGACCATGACTGCCGACTTGCACTGCCTCCTCGATTCCGACGGGAACCTGGTCTCGACTGAGCCAATACCCGGTGATGATCACTTGGTTGAGGTCTACAAGGACATGGTACGGGCACGGGTCTTCGACGAGCAATGTCTCAGGTTGCAGCGAACCGGGAGGATCCCGGCCTACTACCAGTCTTCTGGGATGGAGGCGTCTGTAGGCGCTGCGCACGCACTCGACGAACGAGACTGGGTGTTCACCGCCTATCGAGAACAACCCATCCGGCTCGCCCGAGGTGTTCCGATCTTGGAAGAATTGGCCATATGGAAGGGAGCCATCGATCGTGCCTGGAATCCGGTGAAATACCGGATCACGCCCCTCAACGCCACGATCGCCACCCATATCACTCACGCCGTTGGATTCGCTTATGGCGAGCGTCTCCAGGGGCGACAGACCGTGACCATGCCAGTCTTCGGTGACGGGGCCACCTCTGAAGGCGATTTTCACGCGGGTATGAATTTCGCCGGGGTTTGGGGAGCTCCGGTGGTGTTCTATCTGCAGAACAATCAATACGCCCAATCGACACCTCTTCACAAGCAAACCGCCTCGCAGACTCTGGCGCAGAAGGCATCCGCCTACGGCTTCCCTGGAGTACGGGTCGACGGGATGGACGTCCTCGCCGTTCATCAGGCGGTTTCGGAGGCACTAGATCGAGCACGCCGCGGCGACGGCCCCACCCTCATCGAGGCAGTGATGTATCGATACGCCGCGCACTCCACCTATGACGGGACTCCGGTATATAGGACCCGTGAGGAGGAGGAGGAATGGCGGGCCAAAGACCCGATTCAGCGACTGCGCGCATTCCTGACAGCCAAAGGTCTTCTGGACGGGATCGATGAGACGATCCGGGAAGAAGTTGCCGCTGATGTGGCCTCGGCGGTGCAGGAACTGGAGTCGGCGGGGCTCCCTCCCCAGGACCTCCCATTCCGTCACGTCTATTCGCGGGTGCCTCAGCACTTGGCTGACCAACTGAATGACGCCCGTGGTCCGGATGAAGACCCTGAGGCGAGCGCTGTCCAACTCTTTCTGCCTCCGGTCGATGTGCCCGTGAGCGGGCCTACCGCCTCCATGACGATGGTCGAGGCCCTCAACGCAGCATTGGCTCATGGACTCGAGACCAACGACAGAGTGGTGATCCTGGGTGAAGATGTTGGCTTCGAAGGCGGGGTGTTCCGCGTCACCGAAGGACTTCAGGCGGTCCACGGCGAATCACGGGTTATCGACACGCCGCTGAACGAGACGGGGATCATGGGGACGTCGGTTGGGATGGCCCTATCCGGTCTGAAGCCGGTGGCCGAGATGGAGTTCGCCGGGTTCATGAACCCAGGGTTCGATCAGATCGTGTTCCACGCTGCCCGCTACCGGTGGAGAACCCGAGGCGTCATGACTGCACCGATGGTGATTCGCATGCCAGGCGGTGGTGGGCACGAGGGTTATGAAGGTCACTCCGACAACATCGAGAGCTACTTCTTGCACACCCCCGGGCTCTTCGTGGTCTACCCGTCCAATCCGATCGACGCAAAGGGTCTACTC
>JBAVIK010000208.1:0-3609 GCA_049686815.1 Acidimicrobiia bacterium
CTGATTGGGCCGAAGTTTCCAGTGTCGTCGGAGACCTCCACGCCGCGATTCACATCGTTCGTGACATTGGTGATCGCGAAGAGGTGAAGATCGACCGCGATTCGTGGATGGTGCTCAGTGAAGTAGGCGCCGGTGCCAGCGTCAGCCAGATGGCCGACCGTCTGGGCACGACAGAGTTTTGGACGGCACGGGTGGCATCCCACCTCATCCGGAAGGACCTCGTCGAGCTGCGTCCGGACGCAGACGTTGAAGAATTTGAATCCACCGAGCCGGCATACGAAGAAGCCACACACGAAGAGGTCGCACACGAGGATGCGCCCGTCGTCGAGTCGGTTGAGGAAGCCACTGCAGAGGAATGGTCCTTCAATCAGCCCGCTGCTGACGTGGACGAGGCCGATGTGGATCCCGATGAGTCCTGGTGGCAAGAGCCTGAAGCCGAAGAAGGCAGCGAGGTAGAAGAGTCTTCGGAGGATCAGGATGTAGCTGACTACATGCCGGTTGCCGAGGGCCAGTCCGCCGACGAGCGAGTCGAAGAGCCTGTCAGCTCCGGGTCCGAGGAGTTCTCACAGATCCCGACACTCACCGCGGAGGCCACTGAGGCCGACACAGCAGAGGTCGAAGAAGACACCGAGGCCTTTCTGGAGAAGGTCTTCTCCGAGCTCGAGTCACCTGAAGAGCCCGCCGAGGAAGGCTACGGACTGCTCAGAAGGCGTCGCATGGGTGCGATCCGCGACCTGTCCGGCGACAGCTAACCCCCTCGATTCTCCGAATTCAGACTAATTTGCTCCGGCGGTGACACTCATCGCCGGAGCTTTCGGTTTCTTCATCGGTCTTGCTGCACACGATATGGCTGTGCAGGCCCTCACCGACACCGAGCCGCTACGTCCAGGCTCGGGGATTTGTCCGCAATGTCTCCATCGTCGTGGATGGCTGAGACTCAGATGTCCCGAGTGCGGAAGACATGTCCAACGTGAGCCGGCAGTGGCGATCGTTGCTGCTCTATTCGGCGCCGGTCTCTACAACCTCATCGGTGCCAACTGGGTATTGATCCCGTTCTTTGGCTTCATACTCCTCACCGCCGCCCTAATGGTCACCGACCTCGAGGAGTTTCGGATTGTCGACCGGCTCAACATTCGGGGATCGGTGATCCTCGCTGTCACCTTGGCGCTCGCTGCTCTCGCCGACGGGACGCTGGATGCGATGCTTCGAGGACTGGGCGGAGCGGTCGCATACTTTGCCGGGGCGACAATCTTGTTTCTACTGGCTGGAGGCAGAGGATTTGGGGCTGGAGACGTGAAACTCGCACCGGTTCTCGGCCTGTTCACAACCTACATCTCCTGGGGTGTGCTCGCTTGGTCGGTCTTCGCCACAGCGGTCATCGGGGGGGTGATCGCCTTCGGGATGATCATCGCAGGTGCGGCAAAGATGAAGACAGAATTGCCCTACGGTCCGCCAATGATCATCGGCTCGTGGGTGGCCCTCGTACTGGCCGGTCTCGGTTCTATCCCCGTCCCGTCGTAGCATCACAACATGCTCAGGTACCTCACCGCCGGCGAATCCCATGGTCCGGGATTGGTGACCCTCGTCGAGGGCATGCCGAAAGGGGTGGAGATATCCGCCGATCAGCTCAGCACCGAGCTCACGCGGCGCCGACAGGGATATGGGAGAGGTCGCCGTATGGCCATCGAACAGGATCAACTCGAGATCCTGAGTGGTGTCAGGCACGGAAGGACCCTCGGGTCCCCGGTGGCGATCCTGATACGCAACACGGAGTGGGCCAAGTGGTCTGATGTGATGAGCCCTGAGCCTTCCGAAGTCGGAAATCCGGTGACACGCCCACGACCGGGCCACGCCGATCTGCCCGGCATGATCAAGTATCGGACCGACGACGCACGAGACATCCTGGAGCGAGCATCGGCGCGTGAGACTGCAGCTCGGACCGTGGCCGGTGTGCTCGCCAAGCAACTACTCAAAGCAGTGGAAGTCAGCATCGTGAGCCATGTCGTATCCATTGGCGGCGTCGACAGCCAGGGTCCGCCACCAGGCCCAGACGACCTTGCACTTGTCGATGAGAGTGCCGTCCGATGTCTCGACCCGGAGTCTTCACGACGCATGGTCGAATTGATCGACGAGGCACAGGCGGCGAAAGACACCCTCGGAGGGGTGATCGAGATGTTGGCCTACGGTGTACCAATAGGCATCGGTTCGCACGTCCAACATGACCGCCGCCTCGATACACAGCTAGCCGCGGCGATGATGTCGATTCCTGCGATCAAGGGGGTCGAGATCGGCGATGGTTTCGACGTGGCCGGCCTTCCTGGATCGAAGGCCCATGACGAGATCGTCCGACTGGACGGGCTGGTTGATCGAGAGACAAATCGGGCCGGCGGTATCGAAGGTGGGATGAGCAACGGCCAGCCGATTCGGGTACGGGCGGCGATGAAGCCAATCTCGACACTGATGCAGCCCCTCCGAACCATAGACATGACAACCGGTGAGGACGCCCAGGCTGTGCGTGAGAGGTCCGATGTCTGTGCGGTTCCCGCCGCTGCCGTCGTCGGAGAGCAGATGATGGCCCTCACCCTGGCCCCAGAATTCCAACGCAAGTTTGGAGGTGACACTCTGGACGAGTTTGTTGCAGCCGTCGATCGTCACCGAGTCGAGGTTGCGGCCCGAATTGCCAGATGATGGTGTGGCTCGTCGGGATGATGGGCTCCGGTAAGTCCACAGCAGGCCGTTTGGCCGCGGACCGCCTCGGTGTCGAGTTTCATGACACCGACGCCATCGTCGCGAAGCGAATGGGCTGTTCGGTGGCGCAGCTATGGGGAGAGCTGGGCGAGGCAACATTCAGGGACCTCGAAACGATCGCAATGGGTGAACTCGCCTCGGCTGAAGGATTCAAGTCGACCGGTGGCGGAGTGGTTCTCGATGCCGGGAGCCGGAGTCTTCTGAAGTCGGCGTCGAAGGTCGTCTGGCTTAGGGCTTCGCCACGCACGTTGGCAAAGCGACTCGAGAAGCAATCTGATCGACCTCTGCTGGCCGGGCCCCAACAGGATCATCCACAATTGCTCGCCAAGATCCTCGAGGAACGGGCCCCCATGTACGAAGAAGTCGCCACGGACCAGATCGACACAGATCCCCTCGACACATCCGGTGTCAGTGTCCTCTTGGAGCAGATTTGGCTGTCCTGACGATTGCAGGGATCACCGAGGTGACCATTGGACAGGGTCTGCCAAGTGCACTACTTCCGGTACGGGAGGGGAGACGCCAGGTCGCTCTGATCACCCAGCCGGCGGCCACGACCAGAGCGCTCGAGATCGCGTCTCTACTCGGGGAGGCGGGTCTCTCATGTGAGGTCCTCGGTGTCCCGGATCGAGATGAAGCCAAGACCCTCGAAGTGGCCGGATCGATCTACGAGGGCCTGGCCCGCCAGGGTCTGACCCGGGACGACACCATCATCGGTGTGGGTGGAGGTTCGGTTACCGATCTCGCCGGTTTCGTCGCCGGCACCTGGTTGCGAGGCGTCGAAGTGGTTCACTTCCCGACCACGCTCCTTGGGGCGGTCGACGCTTCGATTGGTGGGAAGACCGGTGTCAATCTGGCGGGGAA
>JBAVIK010000209.1:0-3591 GCA_049686815.1 Acidimicrobiia bacterium
GGGGGTGGGATTCGAACCCACGAGACCCAAACGAGCCCAACGGTTTTCAAGACCGTCTCCTTAGACCACTCGGACACCCCTCCTTGGGGTAGAGCATATTCTCGCGGGATTCCCCCAAATAGATGCATTGCCGCTCATCCGTCGACAAGCGACATCCACAGTTCAGCCTTCCGAGGTGTTGGCCGCGATCCAGTCTTGCGCGTGCTGGTGGGCCCGGCGGACCGTGTCGCCCAGCCATTCGTCCGACTCATAGATGTTGGATTCCCCGATCACTCCGGTGGCTCCTGTTGCGTCGAGCTGATAGCGGACCTTCTCGTCGGCGTAGAGGACCATCAGCTTCGACGACACGGCCTGCAACGCCTCGGCGTATCGCATCAGGACCTCGATGAATGTGGAGCCAAGGTCGCTCTTCCCGCGCAAACGCACAATTACCACCGAGTTCCTAGAACGGGCCGTCGCGTCCGGAAGAGCCTGCTCGAACACGGACGCAGTAGCGAAGAAGAGGCTTCCGTATGGCTGGAGAATCACGATCTGGTTTGGTCCCACCTGCTCGGGAGGGTCGAGTTCTCGCATCCGCTCACCCGCTTCGTCGAACACCCACTGCTTGAGGGTCATCCGATTCGACTGCCCGATGACGAAGAGGATGACCGATATCCCAACGCCGACAAGAACCGCGTTCTGAAGTGGAATCAGCATCGTCAGAACAAATGTGACGGTCATCACCGTGGCCTGGGTGATCCCAGTGCGCCAGACTGCTTTGATGTCTGCAGGCTTGATCGTGCGATACCCGACGAGCATCAGTAGCCCGGCAAGGGCGGGCATCGCGATGTACCCAACAGCCTTGCTGAAGAGGAGGATCGACATCGCCATGACCAGGCTGGCGATGACGAGTGCCAGCTTTGATCGTGCACCAGCCGTCTTGACCAATGAACTCGCCGACATCGAGCCCCCGACCGGCATCCCGCGAAATAGTCCCGAAACGACATTGGCGGCTCCCTGACCCATGAAGTCCCGGGATGCGTCGGGGAAGGTTCCATCAGGATTGGGCATGCTCGCCGATATCCCCGCGCCTTGGACCAGACCGACGAAAGCCAGTGAGATGGCAGGGATGACCAGCACCGGGATCAATCCCAGATCAGGGAGAGCTGGAAGCGGGAGAGTCCCAGGGACCTCTGTGATATCGCGGAGTAAGGCAACCTCCCAGCCAAGGAAGGCCACGAGAGTGGATGTGAGAATGATCGCCACGACCAAGCCCAGCGGACCGAGCCGGGTCTTCTCCAGGATGATGATCAGGAGGATCGTCGCGGCTCCGATCACCATCGATGGCCAATGGGCTTCACCCAGGTTGACGATGAGGTCGAGAGCACGACTGAGTCGGTTCGACCCGGCCGCCTCGTAACCGCTGAAGTTGTCGAGTTGGCCGAGAATGATGTTCACACCCACAGCGTTGATGAAACCGACCATCACCGAGTTGGACACCCATCGCAGCAGGCTCCCCAGCTTGAACAATCCCGCGGCAAACATCACCACCCCGGTGAGAACCGCCAGAGTGAACAGGGCCCGCTCGGGATCGTCGCCAGTGTGAACCTGGGGCACGTCGGCCACCACGATCGCCATGGCACCCGTGGCCTGAACGGCCATGAAGGTGGCGCTGGTGACTAGAGCGCCAGTGACCGTCCCCATCATGTAGCCGTAGAGACCGAAGATCGGGTTCACACCGGCGAGAAGACCACCGGCCAAACCGTCGGGTACGGACTCCACACCAAGGACCACTCCCGCAACCGCGTCCTGTCTGATCGTCTCGCGGTTGTAGAGGGTTTTGGCCCAGAGTTTGAGACGTTTCATGATGGGGATCGGCCACTCTAGAGGCGGGCGTGAGCGTCAGAACCTTGCTCGGGTGGCCTCGGTTTCCGTTCGGAAAGAGCCCTTGAGCCCATCAGACTTGCAACGTGACGTGCCTCCCTCACCAAACCGAGTGACGGGAGCTGTCTACGACATCAGGACACAATCGACCGACGTCGACCCATCAGAGGTGAACCCCTCCCAAAGCGAGTACGACTCGAGCCCGAACTCCAGTTCGGGCATGTCAGGCGAGGTCGGGAACTGACTGGTCAGACCCTTGACGCTTCCATCGGCCGAGTTCCATTCGAGACTGCCGAACAGTATCCCTTCGACATCATTCGGGATAGCGGTCTTGTAGATCCAGACGCCCCCGCTACAAACCATGACCGACGACGTGTCGGTCGGGAAGCCCTCACACGATCCTTCTTCGACGGCTGTGTTCGAGATGTACTCGAACCCGGCAGCCGTGCTGATCGAATTGCCCGGACACAGCATCTGACCATCCGAGCCAGCAACACCAGGGCCTGTGTAGAGCACGACGTAGTTACCGGTCCCGGGCTCCCGATACCAATAGAGGAATACGTCCCCGGCCGTGATGTTCTCGTCGGCGTAGGGAACCACGGTCACACCGGTCGAGGGGTCGGGTATGACACCGGCAGAGGTCGCTGCCGGGGTGGTGGTCGCCACAGCCGGCTGAGTTGTGCTGGGGGCAGCTGTTGTGCTCGGAGCGGGCGGCGTGGTCACGGCCGACACTTCGATAGTGGTGGTGGTGTCCTCGGTGGCATCGCCGCTACAAGCGGCCACCAACAATCCGAACGCCACAAATACAACTAGCCAGCCCTTTCGCACGACCTCTCTCCTACCTCGGAATATCGTCGAAGGCTATCAGAGAGGGAGCCGACCGAAGATCGGCGGAGGGGGTGGGATTCGAACCCACGAAGAGGCGAAAACCCCTTACGGCATTTCGAGTGCCGCGCACTAGACCGGACTATGCGACCCCTCCCTGCGCCAGCAGAACCGGCACAAGGTAACTACAGAGTTTGAGCAAAACTCAAACTCCGCGGAGGGAGAGGGATTTGAACCCTCGAGGGAGCGTAAACCCCCAACGGCATTTCCAGTGCCGCGCACTAGACCAGACTATGCGATCCCTCCAGAACCCGCCTCGCCTGGCGGGACCCGCGTGGCGACGGGAGAACAGAGGATAATGCTGCGACGTGTCTGAGCCCATTTTGAGAAACGACTACATCGTGCCGATGACGGCCGCCCTCGACGCCGCCCGCGCCGCGGGTGAGGCCGGTGATGTGCCCGTGGGAGCGGTCTTGTTGGATGCGAGTGGAGCGATCGTGGCGGTAGACCAAAACCGCAGGGAGGAGTTCCGCGATCCGACCGCACACGCCGAAATGCTGGTCCTGTCGTTTCGAGCCCGCGAGATAGGAGATTGGCGTCTCACCGGCCACACACTCGTGGTGACGCTCGAGCCATGCCCGATGTGCGCGGGCGCCGCGGTTTGGGCGCGACTCGACAGGATCGTCTACGGCGCCGCCGACCCGAAGACAGGGGCCGCCTGGTCTCTGTACAACATCCCCCAGGACAGACGTCTCAACCACCGCATCGATCTGATCGACGGTGTTCTCGCCGCCGAGGCCGGTCGACTACTCGAGGATTTCTTCGCCGACAAGCGATGAGTCGGTGGCGAGCATCCTCTTGTCCCAGAAGACATACGTGATCGATCCGAGGATGAGAGCCACA
>JBAVIK010000210.1:0-7366 GCA_049686815.1 Acidimicrobiia bacterium
GCCCAACACAGGTCAAAGCGAGAGAGAGTGGCTGGATAATCGCGCGGACGCTGCGACCCTTGGTCAACTCTGGAGACGCCTTGGTTCACATCGCCGTGGAATCCGGGCCGGACGAAGACGAGCCAGCCGAGCGGGGGCGCTAGCCCTCCGGCTGACAATCGTGGCGCAGGGCTAGCTGGCTTTCTGGATCTCTTCGAGCCAGCGTCGGCGGATCCGTCGACGCTCCTTTGGCGTGTGACCGCCCCATATGCCCTCGGACTGATTGGACTCAACCGCCCACGTAAGACACTCATCGGCAACCGGGCAAGATGCGCATACGGCTTTGGCCTTGGCAATTCCGAGCAAGTCTTCATTGCTGGGAAAGAAAGAGACCTGCTCTGTAACCTCGAGACAAGCCGCCGCTTCCCTCCACGGAGTAACTGTTAGATCAATCACTGGTGAAATCATCGGTTGGACTGGATAAACGCAGGATCAACATGTTTCGTTCCCAATTCGTAGCCTTGTGTCTGACCGGATGACTTACTACGAAACCGATCTGGCACGGATACACCACGAGGCTTTCGGTGACTACGCCGAACAGGCTGCACCCGGGGTCATACGGAGGCTCGGATCGGCACATCAGATCCTCGAACTCGGATGTGGCTCGGGGTCCCTGACCAGACACCTGCTCGAGGCCGGGTTTGACGTGAGGGCAACTGACGCCTCGCCAGCAATGGTGGACTTAGCCCGATCCCAAGTTCCTCGGGCGAACCCGAGCCTGCTCGTCTTGCCGGACGACACGATCGGCGTCTGCGAAGCAGTCGTCGCCGTAGGCACGGTGTTCAACTATCTGGAATCCGAGGCGGAGATACTGGTGAGCTTGGTCGCCGCGGCCGAAGCGTCGGGTTTCGTCATAACAGACATGCTCGACCTCAGCTATGCCGACTCGCGTGCCTGGCCGGTTGAATTCTTCCACGAGGGCGACGGGTGGAAGCTTTGGACGATCAACAGGCTCGACAAACCAAACCTCATTGTTCGTGACATGACCATGGAAACGGGAGCCGGCCGTACTCACGAGACGCACCACAATGTCCTGGTCGACGTCGAGCGGCTACGGGCGGGACTCGCCGACAGGGGGTTGGAGGCAACCACATCCGACTCGTTTGGCAACGAGACCCTTCCGGGCGGATTCGTGGTGATCGAGATTCACCAAGCAGGAGCAGTCAGACGACATCCGGCTGATAGTTGAACTCGGCCCCTGGGCCAAGGCGGCCCAACTCGGCGCGTGCCACTGACCTGCGATGCACCTCATCGGGGCCATCGGCCATGCGTAGCCAGCGACCCATGGCGTAGAACTCTGCTAGTGGCCAGTCCTCGGTGAAACCTGCCGCCCCAAACAATTGCATCGCCCGGTCCGCCACCGTTGTCAGAAGGTTGGGCGCCACCACCTTGATTGCAGCGATTTCGGTGCGCGCTGCCTTGACCCCGACATTGTCGATCATCCATGCCGTTTTCAACACCAGCAGCCGGGCCTGCTCGATCTCGATTCTGGTGTTGGCAATCCACTCTCGAATGACGCCCTGTTCTGCAAGGGTCTTCCCAAATGCCAGTCTCGACTTCGACCTTTGGACCATCAGATCCAGACAACGTTCTGCCGCACCTATTGCCCTCATACAGTGATGGATCCGCCCCGGCCCGAGTCTCGCCTGAGCAATCGCGAATCCGCCGCCTTCCTCACCAAGGAGGTTTGCGATCGGGACTCGGGCTTCGTCGAAAAGAATTTGGGGATGCCCACCTCTGTCCTGATAGCCAAACACCCTTGGCTCGCGCTCAACAACCACGCCAGGCGTATCCAGAGGGACTATCACCATCGATTGCCTTCGGTGTCGATCAGCGTCGGGATTGGTCACACCCATGACGATCGACATCGTGCATCGGGGCGATGCCGCTCCCGAGCTGAACCACTTGCGACCGCTGATCACATACGCGTCGCCATCCCGCTCGATCCGGGTCTGGATGTTGGTCGCATCCGAGCTGGCGACATCTGGCTCGGTCATGGAGAAACAAGAGCGAATCTCGCCCTCGAGCAACGGTTCGAGCCAGGTACCTCGCTGTTCGGGTGTGGCAAACATGTCAAGGATCTCCATGTTCCCGGTGTCAGGGGCTGAGCAATTGAGTGCCTCGGGGGCGAGCTCCGGGCTGCGACCGGTGATTTCGGCCAGCGGTGCGTACTCGAGGACGCTGAGGCCACCTCCGTGCTCCTCGTCCGGGAGGAACAGATTCCACAATCCCCTGCTTCGCGCCTCCCGTTTCAGGTCATCGAGAATCGGGGGATACTCGTGGGGGCTCCCGGCGGACGCCATCTGAGTTCGATAGATGTCTTCAGCCGGGTAGATGTGGCCGTCCATGAAGTCGAGCAACCGTTGGCGATAGTCCTCAACCTTCGATGTGTATGCGAAGTCCACGGTCCAGAAGCTAGTGAGTCACTAGTGGTCTGAGTCGTCCGGTTCCGGCTCGACATCGACAACGATGGGCTCGTCACTCACGGGGATTGCCGGCGTCTCATAGCTGAGCGGGGGTATCGGCGTCCGTGTGGCACGACTCTGGCCGAACTCCGAAAGCAGGAGCCAACCGGCGATGATCGCAATGAAGATGAGGCGATATCGAATGGCGGCAGCAAGGGCCAACCCGGCGGTGACCGTGAAAACCACTTTCGATATCGCCGCTGCCTTGTTTGGAGCAAGCTTCTCCAGCAGCGCCTCTGTGAGGTGACCTCCATCGAGTGGCCTTATCGGCAGCCAATTCAACAGGCCCCAGAAGACGTTCACAAAGATCAAATTGTTGATCACAAATGAGGAGAGACCGGTGTAGGGGCCGAACTGGGCGGCTATCAGCCAAATCAGCCCACCGAACAACACCCCCACCGCTGATCCCGAGGCGGCGACCAATGCTCTCTTGCCGGGGCTGAAATTCAACTCGGGCACCGACCAGCGGGTGAGCCCACCGATCCCATTCAGCTCGATCCGCACTTCTGCTCCAAGCGAGCGAGCTGTGAAGGCGTGACCCAGCTCATGAATCAGGATCGAGACGAAGACGATCGCCACCCAAGCAACGATGAACACCGGCTCCCGTCGTCCGACAAAGCCAAGAAACGCCGCCACCAACAAGAATGACACCTGGACGGTGATGGGTATTCGAAACATTCGAAACGAGAGCACGCACCCATATTGGCGCATACTCGGAGTCAGGGGTACATGTGCGCCGTTACGCTCAGCTCATGCACGATGATCTAAAGGCGGCGGTGAGCGCCGACATGCCACGACTCAAACAACTCCTCTCTGATCTCGTCAGATTGGAGTCGGTGAGCGCCGATGGGTACGACCCCGCAGGGGTCCGCTCGGCTGGAGAGACTCTGGTCTCGATCCTGGGGAACGCAGGGTTCCACGGCGCCCAGCTGCTGGAGAGCACCACGGGCCATCCAGCGGTATTCGCAGAAATCGAGGCCCCGGACGGCGCCCCGACGCTGTTGTTGTATGCCCACTACGACGTGCAACCACCCGGTCCGCTCGACGAATGGGAGACCGGGCCGTTTGTCCCATTTGAGAAAGATGGACGGATCTACGGTCGTGGTGCCAGTGACGACAAGTCTGGAGTGGTGATGCACCTGGGCGCGATCGCAGCTCATGGCGACCAACTGCCGGTTGGAGTTCAGATCTTCTTCGAAGGCGAGGAGGAGGCCGGCTCAACCGGTCTCGAGGAGATACTCGAGAAGTACTCAGATCTCCTGAAACCGGACGTAATCGTCATCGGCGATGGTGGCAACTGGGAAGTTGGAGTTCCCGGCCTCCTTGATCGCCTGCGGGGGATCGTGGGGGTCAAGCTGGAGCTGCGAACCCTGGATGCTGCTGTCCACTCCGGTCAATACGGCGGCGTTGTGCCTGACGCTCTGATGGCCCTGACACGTCTTCTCGCAACCCTCCACGACGACGACGGAAACGTGGCTGTGCCAGGCCTCGTGAGCGAAGAGATTGACAGTGATCTCGACATCCCCGAACCGATGGCTCGCCAGATAACCGGCGCGGTGGATGGCCTGGATCTGATCGGGACGGGGTCGATCCCATCCCGTCTTTGGTCTCGGCCCTCGGTTTCGATATTGGCGATCGACGCCCCTCCGGTTGCCGAAGCGATCAACCAACTCGTTCCGGTAGCAAGGGCCAAGGTGAGCATGAGGATCCCTCCAGGTCAGGACACTCATGCCGCTTTGGAGGCATTGAAGAGCCATCTCGAAGCAAACGTACCTTGGGGAGCGCAGATGAGTTTCTACTTCAGTGAAGGCGGAGATGCGACGGTGCTGGACACCAACAACTATGCCGTTGACGCATGGAAGGAGGCTTTCCTCGAGGCATATGGCACCGAAGCAGTGGCCATGGGAGCCGGCGGCTCGATCCCGTTCATATCCAGTTTCCACGAGATCTATCCAGAGGCACCGATTCTGGTGATTGGCTGTGGCGATCCAACCAGCTCGATTCACGCGCCAAACGAGAGCCAGGACGTGGGCGATCTCGAAAAGGCGACGCTCTCCGAGGCTATCGCTTTCAGGCTGCTGGGTGTCTGAAGAGACGGGAGGGCTGGCCGGCGGCCATCCCAAGTTCGATCAGCGCTTCATCGATCGCTATCGGACCGTCTGCTCAGCGCCGTTCGTGCGAGCCGAGAGACGAGTCATCGGCGGCGAGTACGGAGCCAGCGGGTACACGACGATGGCTCAGGCCGACCGGCTCGGTCTCGAACTCGATCTCGGGCCTGGTCGCTGGCTGCTCGACATCGGAAGCGGGCCCGGATGGCCCGGGGCCTATCTCGCCAAGTCCACCGGGTGTTCAGTGGTTCTCACCGACCCCACACTCGAAGGGGTCTCGTTGGCTGCCAATCGATTGGACAGCGACAGGCTTTCGGGACACGCGATCGTTACCCAAGGCGACATGCTGCCGTTTCGAGATGGTGGTTTCGACGCGGTAACCAGCGGCGACGTATTTTGTTGACTAGCTGAGAAGCTCTCCGTGATGAGAGCTGTGGCGGGGGCCCTGAAAGGCGGCGGACGTCACGTGTTCTATGTAATCCTCTTTGCCGATGGCGTCACAAACCGAGAAATCGAAGAAGCGTCGCTAATCGCCGACAACGAGCTTCACGCCGGGCCGGGCTACGAAAGACTGATGACCGATGCCGGGTTCGATGTTGACGGGTTGACCGACGTCACCGGTGAGTATCTGAGCACGCTCGAGAACTGGATAGAAGAATGGACGAGGGAGTCGTCTGAGCTGATCGACGTTCTCGGAGCTTCGGCATTCGAGGAACAGATCGAAAAGCGCCGCCGGGATGCCAGGGCGGTCCACAACGGCTTGTTGAAGAGGATTCTCGTCTCCGGTTCCAAACGCTGAACGGACAGAGACGTGATGTCAGCTTCAGGATGATCCGATGAACCCCTGCTGACGCCAGGCCTCGTACAGCGCGATCGAGGCCGCGTTCGAGAGATTGATCGAGCGGACGTTGGGGACCATCGGGAGTCGAACGCGAGCTGATATCCATGGCAAGTGCTGAACACCGTCGGGAAGGCCCTGCGATTCCGGCCCAAACAACAGGCTGTCACCGGGCTGGTATTCGACTTCGGTGTAAAGGGTGTCCCCGTCGACCGTAAATGCATAGACCGGTCCCGGGGAGATTGCTCTTCTCCATGATTCGAGACTGTCGTGCACGACGACCGTCGCCTTGTCCCGGTAATCGAGACCGGCCCTCCGAAGCCGCGCGTCGTCCATTTCAAACCCGAGCGGCTCAATCAAGTGGAGCCGACATCCGGTGACGGCAGACAACCTCATCGCGTTGCCGGTGTTGGGAGGGATCTCCGGGGCGTAGAAAACGAGTTCGTACATCTCAGCGAGGGTCAAACAGACGAAGCGAGGTGTCCTCGGCATCACGGAGGCCGTCGTAATCGACCTCGATTGCGTCGATACCTCGTGCCTCGGCAAGAACCCTTGCCTGTGGCGCAATCGACTGAGCGGCGAAGATGCCCCTCACCGGTGCAAGCCTCGGATCGTTGTCCAAGCGATCGAGGTAACGCGTTAGTTGCTCAACTCCGTCGATATCTCCCTTGCGTTTCACCTCCACCGCGACGGTTCTGGTGTCGCTGTCGACACAGAGCAGATCTACGGGACCGATGTCAGTCGGGAACTCGCGACGGATGAGGACAAGACCCTCTTCGAGAACCCAAGGGCTCTCGGCAAGTAACTCTTGAAGGTGTGCCTCAACACCGTCTTTCATGAGTCCGGGGTCGTCCCCCAGGTCGTGTGTCACGTCCTCGAAGATCTCCTGAAGCCAGATCGTGAGCACCTCCCCCTTCCTATTGGTTACGACCCAACGGTTGTCATGGATCTCCAACACGTTGGGCGCCACCATCCAGTTGAGTGGCTTGGAGGCATTCCCGTCTGAGTGGATGGCCAGAGTGCCGTCGGCTTTTACCATGATCAAACGGGTCGCTTCGGGAAGATGGGCGGTCAGCCGACCCGAGTAGTCGACGCTGCAACGGGCGATCACAAGTCTCACGAGGCGGCGACGGTACTCCCGGCCGGGATGTTGCGTGCCACGAAGGCGCTGGCGAGCAGGAGCAGCGCGCAGCCGAGCCAGCCCGCCCTGTACGAGCCGAGCCGGTCGACCGAGTAACCGAGGATCGGGGCACCGGCGGCGAGCCCGAGAAGAAACCCGAGAAGTACGATCCCGGTGCCCTTCCCCACCATGCCTTTCGGGGAGAGATCCATCACCGCCAGCATTCCGACCGCGTTCCAGGCAATGGCACCGGCCCCGAGCAGGATTGCTGCAGGTATGAGAACCCAACTGCCTATCAGGCCAAAAGCCGCAGCCGAGAGCGCCGAGGCGGACACCGTTGACAGCCAAGCCAGCAACCGCAACGTGCGCCCGTGGCCCATGGTTCGCTCCGCCAGTCGGGGCCATGTGATCCTCGCGGCTATGCCTGTCAGCCCGACCAGGGCAATCAGTGACCCCGCAGCCTGCGGAGACCACATTTGGTCTTCCTCGGCAAAGAGCGGCAGAAACCCAACGATCGCAGAGGTGGCCAGACCTGACAGCGCCCCGTAGATGGCGATCCATCGAACCGAGAGCGGGATAGGCGCATCGATGTCGTCAGCCATCGACCGTTCGCTTTGCTTGCTCTTTCTCCCGATCATCCCGGCTAGGCCACCTAGTGGGATGAAAAGAAATGACAGGACCGCAACCCGCCAGTTCCAGAATGCGGCAAAAGCGGGAAGCAACAGTCCACCCAAGAACGTCCCGACCTGAACGCCCGACTGCTTGATCCCAGTCACAATGCCTCTGACTCCAACAG
>JBAVIK010000211.1:0-1586 GCA_049686815.1 Acidimicrobiia bacterium
AGGGAATCCAGCCCGCCTGATGCTGATGAATCAACGCTGTGCCACGTGTTGCAGTCATCAGTGCCGACCGGAAACCGAGCAAACCCCGCGAGGGCGCCTCGAGTGTCACGATTGTGCGGCCCGTGTCCCCCGGCCGGAGATCGGTGACGCTGCCCTTCCGTGGAGCAGCCGTTTGAGTGACCGTCCCAACATGCTCGTCGGGCACGTCGACCACGGCACGCTCGAGCGGTTCATGCCGCTTGCCTTCGATCTCCCGAACGATCACCTCTGGCCGGCTGACCTGAAGCTCGTAACCCTCTCGACGCATGGTTTCGACTAAAACGGCCAGCTGGAGCTCACCACGACCTGCCACTTCGATCACTTCGGGTGAAGCAGTGTCGCGAATTCGTATGGAGACGTTGCCTAGCACTTCTCGCTCCAACCGCTCCCGGATCTGGCGCGAAGTCAGAAACCTCCCGGAACGGCCTGACAAGGGAGAGGTGTTCACCCCAAACGTCATTCGAAGAACGGGCTCGTCGACCTCCAGCCGTGGCAATGGCTCCGGGCGGTTGATGTCCGCGATGGTGTCACCGATCTCGACCTCGGGAAACCCCGCAACAACGAAGAGATCGCCGGCGGTTCGTTGAGCTACATCGATTCGACCAAGACCCTCGAATCCCATGAGGTTGGCGAGCTTTCGCTTCAAAGGCGGCTCCCCCTCGTTGGCATGACACAACGCAACCTGGTCGCCGGTCTTGAGAGTTCCTTCAACGACGCGACCAATGGCGAGACGCCCGAGGTAGTCGGAGGCATCGAGATTGGTGACCAGCGCTTGCAACGGGGCGTTGGGGTCCCCGGATGGAGCAGGTATCCCCTCGACAATTGCATCGAGCAGAGCGCTGAGATCCGCGTTCTCGTCGGGTATCCCTATCCCATTCATCGATCTTCCATGTCGGGCGATTGTCGAAACGACCTGGAATTCGATGTGCTCGTCGGCGGCGTCGAGATCGAAGAACAGTTGGTATACCTCGTCGACCACTCCTTTGATCCTTGCGTCGGGTCGATCGACCTTGTTGATGACGACGACTGCGGGAAGGTGAAGCGCAAGGGCTTTGGAGAGTACGTAGCGAGTCTGCGGCATTGGCCCTTCGGCGGCGTCGACGAGGAGTAGGACCCCGTCGACCATTGCCAGGGCCCTTTCGACCTCTCCCCCGAAGTCGGCGTGACCCGGTGTGTCGACCAGGTTGATCTTTGTGCCCTTCCATTCCACGGACGCAGCTTTGGCGAGGATGGTGATGCCCCTTTCCCGCTCCTGGTCGCTGGAGTCCATGACCCGGTCGACTCGGACCTCATGCGAAGAGAACACGCCGGTGGCACCCAACATCGCGTCGACGAGGGTGGTCTTGCCGTGATCGACGTGCGCGATCAAAGCCACATTGCGGAAGGGAGCTCCAGACATGGAGGTGCTGATGGTACTGCTCCCCGCCCATCAAGACTCATCTGCTGTCGTGCTTGGGGGGGCTGCCGTCTTACCATTCATCTCGATGCGTCCTTTTGGTCCACGTCGCGCCCGACGGCGGTCACCCACGAATGCCTCCGACGTCGCC
>JBAVIK010000212.1:0-1774 GCA_049686815.1 Acidimicrobiia bacterium
CTCGTTGGTGTCGCAGTAACGATCGTGTCGGCGGGCTTTCTTCTCTACCTGGTGCTCGAATGGGCAGGGAACGGTGCCGGGGACTTCCTCGAAACAGCAAGCCTGGTCCTCAGCGCAACAGGATTCGTATTTGGCCTCCAGCTGATGAGTGCCGGCCTCTTCCTCTCGATGTTCGCTGGACGGCTTTCGGTCCGACGTGGCTAGAGCTGTTACCGCGATTGTGGTCAACTATCGAAGCGGGGAAGACCTTGCCAACTGCCTCGACGGCCTCCTTGCAGACCCGGAAAACCTCGAAAAGGTCATGGTGGTCGACAATGCTTCCGGCGACGAGAGTTGGGAGCCCGCAGAGAAGGCGGCCCGAGACGACAATCGGGTGAGGCTCATCATGTCCGATGTCAATCTCGGTCTCGCCGCCGCCGTGAATCTGGTGCTGGATGATGTGACTACGCCGTACCTGACGATTCTGAACCCGGATGTCCGACCGGAGAACGGATGGCTATCGCCTCTGGTCACCCGACTCGACACCTCCCCCGACACTGCGGTCGTCTGTCCCCTCGTGCTGATGGAAGGGGGCGGAGAGGTCAATTCGGCAGGCCAGCATGTGCATGTGACCGGACTCGGATTCAACCGTCATCTCCACGCCAAACCACGGTCACTCACCTCAGCCGCACAAGACGTAGGCGGGCTCCACGGTGCGGCCTTCATGATCAGGACGGACGTACTGAAGGATCTCGGGGGTTGGGACACCACAGGGTTCCTCTATCACGAAGACGTGGCATTGTCATGGGACATTCTCCTGGCGGGCAAACGAATCGAGTTCGTCCCGCAGTCACGCGTGGAGCACGACTACCACCTGACCATGTACCCGGACAAGCTCTATCTGCTCGAACGCAATCGCTGGGCCCTTTTGCTCAGCCACCTGCGCGCGAGACGCCTGGTTCTGATCAGCCCGGCACTCGTCCTCACCGAGCTGATGGTCTGGGCGCTCTGCCTTTTGAGAGGGAGAAGCTTCTTGCGCGCCAAATGGCGCACCTTCAGTTGGCTACTCGCCGAACGACACGCCATTCGAAATTGGCGACATACCGTCTTCACCAGGCCGACATATGATGCCGACGCTCTCGCCCGTCACACGTCGTGGAGCTATCCGATGCGCCAGCTTGGGATCCTCGGGGGTGAGAGGGGGTCTTCGTCTCGGGTCCCCCCAGGGGGCCTCAAGGTCTGACGGGTGGCCTGGTCACCGTCAGACTGACATTGTTCCTGTGTGGCTCAACCCAACTCTCGTTGATCGTCGACTGATCAACCACGTCACTCAGGAGATCGTGCAATTCGCGAAAACTCTCGAAGAAGACAGGAGTATCGCCAGTGATGAAACGATCAGAGGCGTAAGCCAGAAGCGTCGCCAGGTTCCTCGAGGAAACCCAGTCCTTGAGAACGAGTCGCCCACCCGGACCAGTCAACTCCCACGCAACCATGACCAGATCGCCGCGCTCTTGACACGGCACGTGGTGCAGAACGTCGCAGAGGACCACGAGATCGAAGACTCCTCCTTCCGCCTTCAAGGCCGCTGCGGTCATCTGGCCGAATCGCACTCGATTCGGATCACCCTTGAAGAGCCGACCCGGATTCTCAGCGATGTCGACTCCGACAATTGTCGCCTCAGGGAAGACGCCTGCCAGAGACTCGCAGAGATGGCCGTCACCACAGCCAATCTCGAGCACCGAATCCACCTTCCCACCCGAGCTCAGGTTGGTGGCAAAGGCATCCAGATCGATGT
>JBAVIK010000213.1:0-1787 GCA_049686815.1 Acidimicrobiia bacterium
GGGCTATTCGGCCCACCCCTCGGAAGGAATCACTCCAGCACCACGATCGGTATCGGTCGCGTGAGGATCTTCTGATAATCGCCATAGCCCGGATGTTCCAGGAATTGCTGCCAGACCCCCTCCCACTCATCACTGTCGATGAATCGAGCACGGACTTCACGCCACTGACCACCCTCCCTGACTTTCGCGTCGGGATGGACGTGAAGATTGGTGACCCAGGCAGGATCGCGATTCGACCCAGCATTGGTTCCGGCGAGCGCAGGACCTGACGGCGTATCGACATAGGTGATGAGGATGCTTCGGGGGTCACCGGAGCGATGACCAGTCGTCACCAGCTCGAGTACTGGCATGCCCGTGACCGTTCGCCCGAGCCGCCCTCGAGTGAGATTCCAGACGAGTCGATGGAGTCTCCACTGCAGTCGCATGTAGCTACGAGGTGGCAGCTTGTGCATGATCGAAGGTTACGACCCTCGTTGGGAAACAATCGACCGAACCTAGGATCGCTCGATGCGAGCTGGCCGACCGAAGATGATCGCTCTCGCCGTCGCGCTGGTGCTCTCGGCGTGTAACACTTCCACTTCCCCGTCGACTGTCACAACTGGCACCACGAGCACCCGCCAGTCCTCTGCGGAGACTCCGCCAACGACGAATCCTGTCATCGAGGACTTAGCCGACGCCATTCTCCACTCGGGGCAAGTCATCACGGTCGACGGCGACTTTTCTATCGCAGAAGCAGTGGCGATACGCGATGGCGAAATCGTCGCCGTCGGATCGTCGAGTGATCTTCTCGAGCTCGCCGGGGCGGACACCACTGTTGTCGACCTTGGTGGGAAGACGGTGCTCCCCGGATTCGTCGACCCCCACACCCACGCAGTTCAACATCTTGCATTCGATTCCAATCTCGAAGCCATGAAGGCGGCGGAAAGGGACTTGCTGGCAGGAGGGACCACCACCACCGGTGCTCCAACCGTCAGTCCGGACGATCTCGAAGGGTTCTTGGCGTTCGAAGCTTCCGGAGACCTCGTCCTCAGGACCCATCTGTACCTGGCATACAACGACCCTTGCGGGGATCGACCCTACGGCGACCACTACCAGGCTCATCAATTCGGACGCGACCCCGACCGTCGCCTGGCGATCGCAGGTGTCAAGATCTTCACTGACGGAGGAGTTTGTGAAGCCCCGGCGATATCGAGCAGCTACCCCGATACCGTCCCTGATCGTCTCAAAGAGATCGGATTCGTCGGCCATGGAGCCCTCTACGTCACCCCCGATGAGGTTGCCGACGTTGTGTCCGAAATCGACGATCTCGGCGGATTGGTCGTCCTCCACGCAATTGGCGATGTCGCCATTCGGACCGCACTGGAGGGCCTTGCCCAGGCAAACCGGGCCAATCCGCTCGCCAACCCTCATCGAATCGATCACAACAGCCTGAACAGTCTCCTGAACACCGAGGAGCTCGAGATCTACGGGCAGCTCGGAATGGTGCCGGTGGTCTTCCCGGTCCGCTGGGCCAACGGGTGTGATCCGGCGGCCAGTGATGCATGGCGAGCGATCCTCCCCCAACCGGAACTGGATGCTCTCGAGAACACTGGGGCGATGCGTGCATCCAACCCTGGATTGCGAGTTTCGTGGCATGGCGACGCGCCATCCATCCCGGGAAAGCCACTTCAACTCATGTTCTCCTATGTCACTGGTGGGGCCGTTGACATCGACACAGGAACTGTGTGCTATCCAGAGGTGTGGCAGAACCGTGAGACTGTCGGGATCGAAGAGGCGATCCGGATGAC
>JBAVIK010000214.1:0-2842 GCA_049686815.1 Acidimicrobiia bacterium
ATCACCTGTTCTTTGGAGTCAAAGAGGTTGTAGAAGCTCCCGGGGAGAACACCTGCTCGGTCGCAGATCGCCTTGATCGTCGTGCCTTCGAGCCCAACTTCGGCAATCAGCGATCTGGTGGCCTGAAGGATCTTGTCCCTCGTCTCCAACCCTGCCTTGTATCGCATGCGACGAAACCGTAATCGCCCAGAATCGGAAACCTCAGGTTGCAGGACCTCACACGCGAGAGGAGACCTCAAGTCTTTCTGGTGTGACCGCTACGTGACCCGCCAACCCCTCATTAATCTCAAGCCCCAACCCCTATGATCCGCCAAACACCATTTCACCCCCGCACGAGCGAAGCCAACACGACCGGGCTCTGGAGCCATTGGTCGGGGTATCTCGCCGCGGATCGCTATCAGATGTCGGACAAGTTCGAATATTTCGCCATTCGCAACTCCGCTGCAGTTATCGACACTTCACCGCTCTACAAGTACCGAATCCATGGCAGTGACTCCGAGAAATTCCTGGCCGGTGTGCTCACCAGGGACATCCGCAAGTGCCGGCCCGGCGAGGCCCACTACACGGTCTGGTCCGACGACGACGGCTGGGTCATGGAGGACGGTGTGGTCCTGCGTCTATCCGACAGTGAGTTCCTACTTACCGCTGCCGAGCCCAATCAAGCCTATTTTGAATCCCTGGCCGGGCATCTGTCCGTTGTGATCGAAGACGTCTCGGACGCCTACGGAGCTCTGGCAATCCAGGGGCCTTACGCGGCGGAGATCCTCACACGGGTCGCTCCCGAGGTCGAGGGGGTCAACTATTTCCATCTCATCGAATCCAAGATCGGAGAAGCCGCTGTGACGATCTCCCGAACCGGCTTCACCGGTGATCTCGGCTATGAGATTTGGGTGAGCGCCGACGATGCCCTGTCGGTATGGGACCGACTGTTCGAAGTCGCCACTCCATATGGAGCGATCCCGGTCGGGCAGACGGCGTTGCTTATAAGTCGCATCGAGGCGGGGCTTGTATTGATCGACGTCGATTTCCACTCTTCGCGGTACTCATGGAATGACGATCAGCGAGTTACAGCACCCGAGTTGGGCCTGGGCTGGATGCTGAGAGGGCTTGCCGATGACGATCGCGCCTTCGTCGGCCGCAGGGCAATCGAGAGTGAGCTGAGAGATGGCACCTCGAGGTGGAGGACCGTCGGGATAGTGGTTGACTGGCAAGATTGGGATCGGACATTCAACAGCCGCGGTGTCATACCACCCAAGAACCACACTCCTGAACATGGGGGAATGATGCTCTATGACGATCGGGTGAACCGGGTCGGCTGGACCCCCAGCTTTGTCTATTCACCGGTCCTGCAGCGACACATTGGCATTGCGAGAATCGACACCGACCATTCCATCGTCGGGACCAAGGTTGGGCTGGAGGTGACCATCGACCATCGATACGACATCGTTGTGGCGGAGGTGACCCGTCTGCCGTTCTTCAACCCCACAAGAAAGACCGCATGAGGTAGTGATGACTGCAAGAAAAGACTACGACGCAATCATCATCGGGGGTGGCCACAACGGTCTGGTCAACGGTGCGTACCTGGCAAAGTCAGGTCTCAAGACGCTGATCCTCGAGCGTCGTCATTTGGTTGGCGGTGCGGCCATAACCGAGGAACTTCACCCTGGATTCAGTTTCACGACCTTCTCGTATGCGCTGAGTCTCCTCCGACCGGAGATCATCCACGAGCTAGAGCTCACCAAACACGGATTCATGCCACTGCTCATGCCTACGACGCTTGCTCCCATGGAGAACGGCGACTACCTCTATCTCGGCTCGGACAAGGGTGAGAATCACCACGAGATCGCACGCCACTCGAGACACGACGCCGACGCATACGACTCCTACGGGCACATGATGGAGCAGGCGGTACACGCCATTCGGCCCCTGATGGACTCCATACCGCCCGACATCACTTCCAAGGACCCGGAGGAACGGGCGCGCATGGCTGCGATCGGTTCCTATCTCGCCGATCTGCCCCCGAGAGTTCTCCACAATCTGGTCCGTTTGCTGACAGGAAGCGCTGCCGACATCCTCGAGGACTACTTCGAGTCCGACATCATGCAAGGGCTGCTGGCCTCGTCGGGGATCATCGGTTCCAAAGTGGGACCAAGGTCTCAGGGCTCTGGATTGGTCTTGTTGTATCACTCGTTTGGAGAGCACGACGGTGCCTACGGGGCTTGGGCATTCCACAAGGGCGGCAACGGCGGTTTCACGCAGGTGCTCGCCCGGTCTGCCGAGGCATATGGAGCGGAGATAAGGCTCGACTCTCCGGTGGAACGTGTCATCACCAAAGGTGGCCGGGCCACGGGCGTGGCTTTGGAGGACGGTACTGAATTCGTGGCCAAGACTGTTGTGAGTGCGATTGACCCGCGTCGGACCTTCATGCAGCTCGTCGACCCACGGGAGCTCCCGTCGGACCTGGTTGAGGACATCACCCGGTTCAAGTTTCAAGGCACATCATCGAAGGTCAACTTCGCCCTTGATTCAGCTCCTACCTTTCCCGGTTTGGAGGGTCGATCAGACATGTTTCGCGGCTTCGTCAACATCGGGCCCAGCCTCGACTACCTGGAACGTGCCTTTGATGACGCCAAGTACGGTTGGTACAGCGAGCGGCCGTACATCGATTCCTGTATTCAGTCGAACATCGACCCGGACATGGCGCCCCCTGGCAAAGCTGTCATGTCCAACTTCATCCAATACACGCCGTACCACCTGAGAGAAAGCGACTGGGATGCTGAACGGGAGAATCTCGGAGACGTGGTTCAGCGACGACTGGAAGAGGTGTTTCCCGGATTTGGGG
>JBAVIK010000215.1:0-7630 GCA_049686815.1 Acidimicrobiia bacterium
GGCATGCCGTAGGCATCGGCCTTGGCGGCAATGGTTTCCGACTTGGTCTGTTCGGAAGTCGGGTAGCTGATCGCATATCCATTGTTCTGACAGAAGAAGACAGTCGGCGTCGAGTAGACCGCGGCGAAGTTCATTGCTTCGTGGAAGTCACCTTCGGAGGTCGCACCGTCGCCAAACGAGGTCAGGGCGATCCGGTCGCTGCCTTGAAGTCTCTCAGCCCAAGCAACCCCCACGGCGTGAATCATGTGGCCACCAACGGTGATCGAAGGGGGCAAGACGTTGACACCGGCCGGCACATCGCCACCGCGCTCATCGCCGGTCCGTCCCAGGATGAGAAGTCGCCAGGGGTAGCCGGCCCGCCAGTTGAGGGCGGCGTCTCGATATGTGGCCGCAACCCAGTCACCCGAACGAAGCGCAGCGGCAGCACCGATCTGGGCTGCCTCCTGTCCCTGGAACGGGGCATACGTTGCAAGACGACCCTGTCTCTGCATTGCCATCGACTTGGTGTCGTATGTGCGCGCCTCGACCATGTCCGAATACAGGCTCTTCATCTCATCGAGCGTGATCGGCAACCGATCACGTACCGAGCCATCAGAATTGATCAGGCTGAACATGCTGCCATTGCTATCGGCAACAGTCTGGCCTGCAAAAGTGTCTGTTGTCGTTTGAGGTGCAGTCGGGATCAGCGATTCGAGTCCTCGACCCAACCCCGGCTTGCGCGTGCTCACGCCGCTCCTACATGACAGCCCGAAAGGTGGAAAGGCGAGCTTAGACCGACTTCGAGGTCAGTCAGCCGGCGTCGGCCGCGACCTCGTCGCTCTCGGCGGCGGCCAGTATGCCCGCACCGGCTACACCGCCAATCACCCCGTAGGCGATGGCTCGGTTGCTCCCGGTGCAACTCCCGGCAATAAGCGCAACAAGGGCAGGTAGCACCAGTGCTGCTCCGATCCCCTCCATGATATCGACCAACCGATGAGCAGGGAGGAGACGTCCCATGAGAGCGCATTAGGGCCGACCCCGCCCCGTAGATGATGAGGCCGACAGAGAAGGCGCGCTTCCGGCCCCACCGGTCGCCGAGCTTGCCACCGGTGATCATCAGGGCTGCCATCGTCAAGGCGTAGAAGGTGATGACACCTTGAATGACCTGGACTGTCGTGTCGAAATCAGCGACCAGCTGGCTTATCGAAACGTTCATCACCGCCTGGTCGAGCACCATGAGGAACTGCGCTAGCGAGAGCACAATGAGTGCACGCCATTTCATTGCGGCGACCCTAGGTGCCGCATACCCCACGAGCCTCGATCAGACGGAGGCGGTCTCGGACTGGAGAATCTCTTCGAGTTCGTCGACAGTCATCAGCACATCTCGCGCCTTGCTCCCGATCGACGGGCCAACCACACCCTTGCGCTCGAGGGCGTCCATGACACGTCCGGCGCGGGCAAAGCCAATCCTCAATTTTCTCTGCAGCATCGATGTCGAACCCAACTGTGAGCGAACCACCAGATCCATCGCCTCGCGAATCAGAGCCGCGTCGTCATCGTCTTCGTCGACGACCTGAGCCGCGGCGGCTGCCGCCGCTGCCTCGAGGACCTGCTTGTCCTGATAGTTGGCTTCACGCTGTTTCTTGACCCAGTCGACCACGTTGTGGATCTCGGACTCACGGACCCAGGCACCTTGTATGCGTTGAGGGCGAGGCTCCTTGGCAGTGATAACCAGCATGTCGCCCATCCCAATCAACTTCTCGGCGCCCGAGCCATCGATGATCACTCGACTGTCGGTTTGGGAGGCAACGCTGAAAGCAAGCCGGCTCGGGACATTGGCCTTGATCACACCGGTTATCACGTCAACCGAAGGCCGCTGGGTGGCGATCACGAGGTGGATCCCCACGGCACGAGCCATTTGAGCGATACGTACGATCGACTCTTCGACCTCACGTCCGGCGACCATCATCAGGTCGTTCAGCTCGTCGATGAGGACCACGATGTAGGGGAAACGGTCAAAACCCTCCGGATCTATCTCACCGGCATCCCACTTCTCCCGGTAGCCCTCGATGTCTCGCACCTTTGAGTCGGCGAGCAAGTCGTAGCGTCGGTCCATCTCGGCAACGGCCCATTTGAGTGCGTCGTTCGCCTTCTTGGGGTTGGTGATCACCTTGGTGAGAAGATGAGGAACACCGTTGTACTGACCGAGCTCGACCCGCTTTGGGTCGACCATGATCAATCTCACGTCGTCAGGGTGGGTCCGCATCAGCAGTGACGTGACGATGGAGTTGATGCATGAGGATTTACCCGCGCCCGTGGCGCCAGCGATGAGGACGTGGGGAAGCTCGGCGAGATTCAACAGCTTTGGCTGACCCGAAATGTCCATACCGAGACCAACGGTGAGGGGTCCCGCCGGTTTGGCCGCTTCGGGTGTTGACAGGATGTCGCCCAGAGCCACCAGACGCCGCTTCGTGTTCGGCACTTCGACACCGATGGCGGACTTTCCGGGTATCGGGACCAAGAGCCTCACGTCGGGCGTCGCCAGTGCGTATGCGATGTCATGACTGAGGTTCGAAACCCGATTCACCTTGACACCGGGTGCGAGCTCGATCTCGTACCTGGTGACAGTTGGGCCGGGGACGATCTTGGTGAGAGTTGCGTCGACGCCGTGCTGGAGGAGGGTGTCTTCGAGCTGGCGAGCAGTGTCCTCCAACGACCTTCGACTTACTTCCCCACCGGTACCCCCTTCGAGAAGTTCGAGCGGAGGCAGCCGATAGTCGGTTTTGGTCAGGTCGATGGTCTTGGGGAGGGGTTTCGCCTTTTCAACCTCAGCGGGCAGGGCAGGTGGATCCTCTTGAATGCGGGCCGGTTTGGGACGTTGATGCTTGCCCTTGCGTGCGGGGTTGGCCACGGCTTCGATCGGAGTCGGTGGGTTGACCTTGAGACCGCCGGCAGCTTCTGTCGCGAACTTCCGCATTGATCGGCCCATCGAGATGATGCCGTAATACAGCTCGCGCACGGAGGTGTTTGTCATGATCAGAACCCCCATACCGATAGTGGCGGCGAGGACCACGAATGCACCCCAGTGACCGACTATCCGTCGCAATGGGAATGAGATCAACGCTCCGACCGCACCCCCACGTTCCTGAACGAGATCGATATTGGGACGAAGGGAGACGGCACCGGTGAGGAGATGAAACAGGGCGAGGGTCCCGATGAATGTGGTGATGCCTCCAACGACGAGACGACGGGCCCCTTCTCTCGGTTTGCCCACGATGAGGGCGACTCCGATCCCGGCGAGTGCGATCGGCAATGCGAAACGCCAAACGCCAAAAAGGAAGGTGCTCCCCCTGTGCATGCCTTCGCCGATCGGCCCCGCCATGTTGAGGAAAGCGAGGGTCACCAAGATGGCGAGGACTACGAGGACGAGACCCCAAACGTCGTCGGTCTGACGACCCAGGGTGGATCGAATTGAGCCACGAAACGCTGCCAGCTTTTGGCGAATCGGGTTCGATTTCGATTTCTTGGACTTGTTCTGGGACACCCGTCTCCGCCCGGATCCCTTCCGGGTGGGTGTCCTTGTTGGCATGTGACAGGAGACAATACCCCGAAACGTCACTCACGACGGTCATTCGATTCTGAGAGCGGTCGGGCCGGTTTCGGTCGGTACGCTGCGTCGATGCCCGCGCCGATGATCCCGTACCGACCAGAGCGTCCCGATCCTGTCACACAGTTGGAGCAGGGCAGCCTCTTCCACGAGACGATGGACGGGAGACGCAGTGTCCGCTTCTTCTCAGACGACCCGGTGCCGCTGGTGTTGGTGGAGACAGCGATCAAGACGGCAAGCACCGCACCGTCCGGGGCCCACAAACAACCTTGGACGTATGTGGTGACCGGAGACGCTGGGATCAAGAGCCAGATCAGGAAAGCCGCTGAAGAAGAGGAGAGAATCAACTACGAGGGCGGCAGGCTGCCACCTCACTGGCGCGAAGACCTCGAACCGCTGGGCACCGATTGGGAGAAGCCTTTCATCGAGACCGTCCCGTGGGTGGTGGTGTTGTTCGAGCACCGCTACCAACTGGATGAACACGGTGAGCGACGTCACACCTACTACCCCAAGGAGTCGGTGGGGATCTCTGCGGGCATATTTATCGCGGCCCTTCACCAGATGGGGCTCGCCACCCTCACCCATACCCCGAGCCCGATGAAGTTCCTGACCAACGTGTTGGGGCGCCCGGAGAACGAACGACCGTTCTGTCTCTTCCCGATCGGCTACCCCTCATCCGATTGTGTTGTGCCCGATTTGCAGCGCAAGACACTCGAGGAGGTCATGGTCCTGGTCGGCGAGACGCCGACCGCGGGCTAGCCGGGGGTTAAAGATCAGCGGATCGCGCTCATATGTGAGCGGTACTACCTTAGGTTTGCTCTTCTAGAGTTCCATGAGGACGGGGACGATCACCGGCTTGCGTGCGGTCTCGGCGCGTATCACCCGGCCGGCGGCCTGACGAATGGTCTTCTGCAGCTCAGCATGGTCGGTCCGCCCCGGCTTGTGCTCCTCGATGACCGCCCGAACCGCTTCGGCGGCCTTATCGAGCACCGGACCCGGGTCGTCCATGACACCGTGGCTGTCCATGTCGGGCCCGTACAAGATCTCACCAGTCTCGTGGTCCACACCCACCGTGACCACCACAACCCCGTCATCGGCGAGGTGTGAGCGGTCTCGCAATACGGCGTTCTGCACGTCTCCCACGGCCGACCCGTCGAGATACACATAACCGGCGGGCACGGCCCGCCGATCGACGATGGTCTTCTTGCCATTGAGCGTGATGCGGTCACCATCTTCGAGGACTTCGACGGTCCGCACACCCATCTTTCGCGCCAGCTCTGCATGAGCCGCCAGATGTCTGTACTCCCCGTGCACCGGGACAAACGCCTTCGGTCTGACCACGTTGAGGAAGGTGAGCAACTCCTCGCGCGCAGCGTGACCCGAAACGTGAACATGAGAACTTCGCCCGTGCACAACGGTCGCTCCACGACGCATCAGGTTGGAAATCACACGGGAGACCGCGGTTTCGTTGCCCGGGATGGGTTTGGCGGAGATCAGGACGGTGTCCGTCTCGTCGAGGTCCACAAACTTGTGGCGTCCTTGCGACATGAGTGACAGGGCAGCAAAAGGCTCGCCCTGACTCCCGGTGGTTATCAGTAGCTGCTGATTGTCCGGCAGATCAGACAGATCTTTGATGTCAACGATCGAGCCGTTGGGCACGTCGAGGACCCCGAGGTCGGTGGCGATCGTCGTGTTGCGGTGCATCGACCGGCCAAAGAATGCGATTTTCCTCCCGGCGGCAACACCGGCGTCGGCTATTTGCTGAATGCGATGGATATGGGAGGCGAAACAGGCGGTGATCACCCGCCCTTCGGCGTCCCGGATGAGATCGGCGATGGGACGACCCACGGAGCTCTCCGAAGGCTCGAAACCATCCTTCTCGGCATTGGTCGAATCGGAGAGCAGAAGTCGAACACCCCTTCTCGAAAGGGCCGCAAAGGCGGGGAGGTCGGTCGGAGTCCCATCGATCGGTGTCGGGTCGAGCTTGAAGTCTCCCGAGTGGACGATCATTCCCTCCGGAGTGTCGAAGGCTACGGCAGACGCCTCGGGGACCGAATGGCTGACAGGGATCATCATGAACTTGAACGGCCCGATCTGCTGCCACTTCTTCTGAACGATGGTGCGAAACTCGGCCTCGACCCCCAACTCGTCGACCCTGCCACTTGCCAATTCGACGGTGAGACGTGTCCCGTAGACCGGCACCTGGATATCCCTGAGGAAATAGGCAAGCGCCCCCATGTGGTCTTCGTGCCCGTGGGTGATGACCACCATCTCGATGTCTGCTCGACGCTTGATCAACCAGGACCAATCGGGAAAAACGAGGTCGACGCCCAGCATGTCTTCTTCGGGGAACATCAGCCCGACGTCTATCAGGGCGATCTTCCCCTCGACCTCGAGTGCTGCGCAGTTACGGCCGATCTCACCGAGACCGCCGAGAAATGTGATGGAAACGCTCACAAACCCTGAAGTGTCCCTAGAGCTTTTTCGATCCCGGCCAGGGTCTCTTCGGAAGCAGCCACCAGTGGTAGGCGAACGTCGCCAACCGGCTCCCAGAACGCGTTCATCGCCCCCTTCACCGGCGCCGGATTCGTCTCACGGAAACAAGCCTCACACAAAGGCAGCAAATCGTTGTGGAGACGTCGCGCCTCGGCCCAGTCCCCCTCGAGTGCGGTGGTGATCATCGACTTGATGTTGCGACCAGCCAGGTGGGCGACCACAGACACCACTCCTACCGCCCCAACGGAGAGCATGGGAAGGGTGAAGGTGTCCTGGCCGGAATACACAGGAAGACTCGGGGCCCGGTTGATCGTCGCCGAAGTGAACTCCAGATCGAGGACAGCGTCTTTGACCGCCACTACGTGTGGGTGGCTGGCGAGGGAAGCAAGCGTCTCGACTTCGATCCTGCTCGATGTCCGACCGGGGATGTTGTAGAGCATCACCGGAAGCCCGACGTCTGCGATGGCCGAGAAGTGCTTCATGAGGCCAGGCTGAGACGGTTTGTTGTAATAGGGAGTCACCGCCAGGATTCCATCGACACCCACGACCGCGGCTCTCTCGGCCAACTCAACGGAATGCCGGGTGTCATAGGTCCCCGCCCCCGCAACCACCAGCGTGTCCTTTTCCTTCACCGCCTCGACCACCGTCGAGAAGAGGGCGACCTTCTCATCGTCGGAGAGAGTGGGCGACTCACCGGTCGTACCCGCAACGACCAGGGTGTCGGTTCCCTGATCGGACAGATGACGGGCCAAACGCCACGATGTCGGATGATCAACCTCACCGGTGGAGGTGAACGGAGTGATCATCGCGGTGGCGAGTCTGCCAAACGGTGCAGAGGGTCTGGATGTCACGACGCAAGCCTACCGAGTGGTTGGAGCGATACGGTACGTGGATGGATTTGCGGCTTCCCGCTCCGTGTCTCGTCGTGCTGGTTGGCCCCAGCATGACCGGCAAGACGACCTGGGCTCAAACCCATTTTCAGACGAATGAGGTGGTGTCGTCTGACGGATTGAGAGCCATGGTCGGAATTGGCGAAGAGGACCAGCGCGCCAGTGGAGTCGCGTTCAGTCTTCTCTCTCAAATCGTGAAGGAGCGGATCAGCCGGAAGCTGACAACAGTGATCGACACGACAGGTCTCAACGAACAGAACCGGCAATCGTGGGTTGAAGCGGCCCATGAAGCCGGTATGCCGGTCTATGCGATCCTGTTCAATACGCCCCATGGGGTAGCGGCGCCCCTGAACGAGGCTCGTCCTCACCCGATCCCAAAATCAGTGTTTCGCAAGCAGTTCTCCGCCTTCAAGAAGGTGAGCGAGCAGATCGGGTCCGAAGACTTCGACGGCGTCTACGAGGAACAACCGGTTCGAACCGTGACCAGCGCCATTGCAGAGTCCGCGACGCCCGAGCTGCCTGCAGGCTCTTCCGGGCACACCTTTGGCCTTCTCCTGAGTCGATTTGACTGGGCAACCGACGCTCTGGGAGAACAGATGACCACCATCGCCCGTCGCGCTGAAGAGGCAGGATTTCGCGACCTATGGGTCATGGATCA
>JBAVIK010000216.1:0-3461 GCA_049686815.1 Acidimicrobiia bacterium
TCGTGTGCCACCGCGGCCCGAATTCCTCGCAGCTTGTTGGCGGTGATTGAAGCTCCCGCTCCCGACCCACACACGACTATTCCGCGGTCCGCCCGGCCATCGAGAACGGCCTGAGCCACTGACGCGGCGTAGTCCGGGTAATCAACTGGGTCGGTGGAGTGGGTCCCCAGGTCATAAACGGCGTGACCCGACTCAGCGAGCCACTTTGCGATGTGTTCCTTCAATGGGTATCCAGCATGGTCTGATCCAACGGCGATTCTCATCGGTGGCCAGGGTAGTGGTCACTTCCCAGGTCCCCGAACACTCATCCCCTCCTGCACATTGGAGGGGGTAGGAGGGGGTGGCAACTACATTCGCCTCGATGTCCAAGCTTCTGATCGAGGGTGGCAAGGCACTGGCCGGGACGGTGCAAGTGCTCGGTGCAAAAAACGCCGTGCTCAAGGAGATGGTCTCGGCGCTACTGGCACCCGGCCGGCACCGATTGACCAACGTTCCGTCCATCCTCGATGTGGAGTTGATGTGTCAGGTCCTCGAACACACTGGTTGCAAGGTCGAGCAGGGCGACCGGGAGCTCTGGATAGTGGTCCCGGACTCCCTGATACCTGAGGCACCGATCGATCTGGTCCGAGCAATGAGGGCGTCCATCGTCGTACTCGGCCCACTCCTGGCCCGCTGTGGTGAAGCACGCGTGGCCTTGCCGGGGGGTGATGACCTCGGTGCTCGGCCGATCGAATGGCACATGGAGGGACTGGAGCAGCTCGGCGCGAGTTTCGAGCTGGTTCACGGAGAGCTGGTGGGCAAGATCGATGATCGGTTCAAGGGGACCGAGGTCGAGCTTCCTTTCCCTTCGGTTGGCGCTACCGAGAACCTTCTGTTTGCGGGGGTTCTCGCCGACGGCGTAACCGTGATCGTCAATGCCGCGCGTGAGCCGGAGATCGAGGATTTGATCGCACAACTGGTGGCGATGGGAGCCAGAATCAGCGGTGGGGGAACATCACTGGTGACTGTCACCGGAGTGGAGAAGCTTCATCCGGTGGAGCATCATGTGATCGCAGACCGGTTGGAGGCGGGCACATACGCCGTGGCAGGGGCGATCACCGCCGGTGACGTGACGGTGACCGGGTGTCATCCCGATCATCTACGAATGGAGTTGCTCAAGTTGGAGAGTGCTGGCTGCGAGGTTGGCCGTGGCGACGGCTGGCTAAGAGTCAAGGGTCCCGAGCGACCACATGCCGTGGACTTCGCAACTCTCCCGTTTCCCGGGTTTCACACTGACATGCACCCGCAGATGGTTGCGCTGCTCAGCATCGCGACCGGAACATCGGTCATCACCGAGAATCTCTATGACGCCCGCTTTCGCTATGTGGGTGAGATGGCCAGGATGGGTGCTGACATCTCGATCGAGGCACAGCACGCGATCATCAGAGGTGTGAAGTCATTGTCTGGTTGTCCCGTTCTGGCTCCCGATATCCGTGCCGGTGCTGCCCTGGTCCTCGCCGGCCTACGTGCCGACGGGCTCACGGAGGTGGGAGAAGCGGTTCACATCGACCGCGGCTACCAGGACTTCGCCGGACGTCTGGCCTCCCTCGGCGCCGCAATCGAGCGCAGCGACTGACCGCACCTAAACTAGGAACAACGACCAATCGCCAGGGGTTTTACACAACGATGTCTGAAGCAACACCAGTCACGATCGCGCCCAGCACCCTCGACGGGGGACCGATCGACGAGGCCAAACTCGAAGAGGCGCTCAACTACATTCGTCCTGCCGTCCAGGCCGATGGTGGTGACATCGTCCTGCTGGCGGCGGACGACGGTGTCGTCGATCTACAAATGGTCGGCGCATGTGGTGGTTGCCCACTGTCGATGATGACTCTCAAAGCCGGAATCGAGCGCATCCTGATCGATCGGGTCCCGGGAGTGAGAGAGGTGCGCGCCTCATCTGATGCGCCTGGCACACTCGATGAAGCGACCGAGGTGTCCGGAATCACGCTCCCGACCCTCTAACCCTGCTCCAAGCTCCTTCTTCTCTTAGGCTTGCCGGCCCATGGATCCCGCTTTGCTCGATGCCGTTGCCTCAGGAGATCGCAAAGCGTTGGCTCGCGCCATCACTCTCGTCGAGGCCGGCGAATCTGCCGGAGAGATCTCTCTCGACCGATCCGTCGTCGGTGTCACCGGGCCACCCGGGGCGGGCAAATCGACCCTCATCTCACGCCTGGTGGAGGAGTTGAGACGTAGCGGAGAGACAGTCGCGGTGCTCGCAGTGGACCCTTCGAGCCCGATCACCGGCGGGGCGATGCTCGGTGATCGGATCAGAATGCAGGCCCACATCGATGACGACGGTGTCTACGTCCGGTCGATGGCTACGAGGGGGCACCTTGGCGGTCTTGCCAGGGCATCAGCAGACGCTGCTTGCCTCATGGGTTTGGCCGGCTTTGACAACGTGATCGTCGAGACGGTCGGGGTTGGTCAGTCTGAGGTCGAGATCATGAACGTTGCCAATCACGTTGTGCTGGTGGTGGGACCCTCCTGGGGCGATGACGTCCAAGCGGACAAGGCTGGAATCGTCGAGATCGCCGATCTCTTCGTGATAAACAAAGGTGACCGCCCCGGTGTTGCCGACGTCAAACGGGCTCTGATGGATGTCGCCGATGCTCGTGACGCAGAGATCCTGGTGACAACCGCCTCCGATGGTTCGGGCGTTCCCGAACTTCTGGCTGCGATCAAACGGTTAGATGAGACCTAGCTCCGCCTGTGCTGCGGCCAATCTGGCCCCTTCGACGCGAGGCGGACTACAAGAGACGTAATCCAGACCCAATTCGTGAACAAATGCGATCGAGGCCGGGTCACCGCCGTGCTCCCCGCAGAGGCCCAGCGTCAGGTCAGGGTTGGCTTCCTTGCCTTCCTGACATGCAACCCTTATCAGCCGACCAACTCCACCGCGGTCAAGAGTTTGAAACGGGTCAGACTCGAGGATGCCTCGCTCCAGGTATTCGCGCAGAAAGAGGCCCTCGGCATCATCACGGCTCAAGCCGTAGGTCATCTGGGTCAGGTCATTGGTTCCGAATGAGAAGAAATCGGCGTACTCAGCGATCGCACCGGCCGTTAGGGCGGCCCGTGGCAGTTCGATCATGGTTCCGACCGGGATATCGAGCGCATCGCCATCCCGGGCTCCGACGGCGATCTCCTCCTCGATGACGACTCTCATCCGACGCAGCTCTTCGACCGTCGAGACGAGGGGGACCATGATCTCGAGCAAAGGGTTGCCCCCTACATCGAGTCTGCGGCCGTAGGCGGTCACTGCAGCCCTCGCCTGCATCCGATATAGCTGATCGAGCATCAACCCCAGCCTCACCCCGCGGAGACCGAGCATGGGGTTGGTCTCCTCCCAACGAGCCACCTGCTCGGACATAGCGTGAAGATCCCCAGTTGGTCTTCCTGCTCGTAGCCGACGGACTGTCTCC
>JBAVIK010000217.1:0-1967 GCA_049686815.1 Acidimicrobiia bacterium
CCGATATGTCGCTGTCGTAGCTGCGCAGAACGGGGAAACCGAACGGGCCACGAAGCTGATGGCAGCAGCAGAATCCGCGGGGAGACTTCCATACGGCTCTGAGGCCTCCCACTGGAATCAAGCCCGCGATGGCCTCGTTGCTAGTGAGGGCCACGCCATATGGACCAACGAGGGCAGTCAGATGAGCCTTGAGGAAGCGATGAAACTGGCGATGACCCGCTGAATCATTCCGCGGCGTCGCTGATTGCCTCGGTCATCGACGGATGGACCATGAGTGTCTCAACCAGAGTCTGTGCGGTCACACGGGACTGTACGGCGAGGGCAATGATCCCGATCAATTCCGAAGCCCGGTGCCCGACGATCGTGCCACCGAGCACTACGCCGGTTGCTGGATCAGAGGTGACCTTCACGAAACCTCTCGTGAAGTGTTGCAAGACGGATCTGGCGTTGGCTGCGAAGGGGACCTTGGTAGTCCTGACCTTCCTGCCGTGTGCCGCTGCCTCGACTTCGGCCAACCCGACAGAAGCGATCTCGGGCTCGGTGAAAACTGCTTCTGCCACATTCGAATAGTCGATTGGTTGCACCGGGAGATTCATCGCGTGCCTGGCGATCTTGCGGCCTTGCATCGAAGCGACCGAACTCAATGGCATCTGCCCGGTCACATCGCCTGCGGCATAAATGTGATCCACCGAGGTTCGCTGAAAATCATCAACCGGGACGTAACCATTCTTGCTTTCGACGCCAGCGGCCTCGAGCGCGAGGCCCTCAGTGAGTGGAACCGAGCCGACAGCCAGCAGGGCGTGAGAGCCTCGGATCACCCGACCGTCGTCGCAATTGACCGCGACTTTGCCGCCTTCAAGAACGATCGCCTCTGCCCTTGCCCCTATCACTAATCTCACACCGCGCTCGATGAAATCCTCTTCGAGAACGGCGGCGACCTCCGGGTCACGATGCGGGAGGATTTGCTGTCTGGACACGACGAGACTCACCTTGGAGCCCATCGACTCGAAGATGTGGGTGAACTCGACGCCGGTCACACCCGAACCGATGATCACGAGATGGTCGGGCACTTGATCGAGGTCATAGCAATCACGTGTGGTCATCACCCTCCGCCCGTCGACCGGCGCCCAATCCGGCACGCGGGGCGCCGAGCCGGTTGAGATGATTGCTTTGTCGAAGCCGAGCGATCGCGTCCCACCCTCGGTCTCCACCGTGGCTTCGTTGGGACCGGTGAATCGGCCGGTTCCCCGGATGACCTCAACCTGCTGGGACGCCAGCAGACTCAACCATTTCGCGTTGATGTCACTTGTGATCTCTTTGATCCGCTGACCGAGAACCACCGGGTCAACGGTCCCCGGATCGTTGACCAGCCCGAGTTTCACCGCGTTCCGGACCGAGGTGTGCCGCAAGGCACTTGCGGCCATGGTTTTGGATGGAATGCAGTCCCACAGGTGGGCGGCCCCACCGACGATGTCCTTCTCCACCATGGTCACCTGTGCACCTTTGGTGGCCGCGGTAGTGGCAGCCTGGGTACCGGCCGGGCCGGCACCGATGATCAGCAAACGCGTTTGGTCAGACATGAGGATGGCCGTCGAACCTAACCGCTGGCCGAAGCACCAGCCCGGTATTCCCCAAATACAGATCTCAGCGCGTCGGAGACCTCTCCGACCGTGCAACCCGCGCTCAGGGCTTCCTTGATCGGGGGCATGAGATTGGTCTTGCTCGATGCCGTCTCAGTGACAACACGGAGAGCTCGCTCACAGACGTCCAAATCCCGATGCGATCGCCAGGCGTCGAGCGAATCCTTCTGCTGCTCCTCCAGGCCTGGATCGACAGCGCTCAGCGGCACCGACGAGGTCTCGCCACCGGCGAATTCATTCACTCCCACGATGATCGACCTACCGTCGCTTTGCTTCTTGGCCTCGAGATACGCCGACTCCTCGATTTGAGCTTGCATCCAACCCTCT
>JBAVIK010000218.1:0-5107 GCA_049686815.1 Acidimicrobiia bacterium
GTTCATCCCGGTGGCGAGAATCAGCATCAGGATGAGGAACGCCTTGGGGTTCTTGGGCTCGTCCCAGTGATTCCATGAGTAGATCACGGCGAGGACGACGACGAACGTGGAGAGGACGAGGAGAGGAAGGCTGATTCCGTCCACACCCAAGTGGAAGTTGGCGTTGATGGCCCCTATCCAGGACTCATTGACCTCAAACTGATAGTTGTTGTAGGCCCCAGCGGTGAAGTCGAACTGGCTGATGAGGACCAACGAGGCAACAAATGCCAGGACGGTGACCACCAGCCCCGTCGTCTTGAGAGCGCCTTCGTTGCCCTTGGGTATGACCCCAAGCAGGAGCACTCCGGCCAGAGGCAGAAAGACGATGATCGTCAATCCCCAAGTGTCGAACCATTCCATTGCTATCAGCCTCTCCTAGATCACAAAAACGAATAGGACTACAAGGATCAATGCTCCGGCGACAAATCCGGCCGCGTATTGCTGGACCCGACCTGTCTGCAGTTTGCGCACGGCAGAACCGACGCCATCGGTGGCAGCCGAAACACCATTGAACAGACCGTCGATCCCGCGTTGATCGACGACGCTGTATACGAATTCTCCTGCCTTCTTCACCGATCCACCGATTGCGTTGGGGATGGAGTCGATGATGTAGGTGTTGGTCCAATTGACAAAGCGAGCGAAAGGCCCGGTGAAAAGGGCGACGAGGCCCAGCGCCAGGTCGTCTATGTAGTACTTCCTTCGCAACAGAGGGAACAGGATCGGAACCTCGAAGGAGTCACGCTGTAGTTGGGTCTCCGCGTCCCTGAAATACAGCACGTAGCCGGCGAGCACTCCGAGCAATGCAGCAACCAGGCCGATGATGGCGAGTGTCCAATCCACCGCTTCGGGGTGGTGATCACCCATGGCGACGAGGCGAATCGATAGCCAGTCGGTGAAGTTCCGGAATGGCCCGTATGAAACACCGGGGATGTTCAAGAATCCCATGAGGACGCTCGGAATCGCAAGGAGTATGAGCGGGACGGTCATGATGCGTGGCGACTCATGTGGGTGCCCTTCTCTCTTGTAAGTGCCAAAGAACGTGAGGAACGTCGCTCTAGCCATGTAGAAGGCGGTCACGAAAGCTCCGGCGATGGCGATCCACATGACGACGTCATATCCCTCATGACCCAGGGTGGCCAAGATCTCGTCTTTCGACCAAAAGCCCGAAAGCCCGATGCCAGTCAGGGCCAGCGAACCGATGATCCATGTCCAGAAGGTCGTCGGCATGAACCGGCGCAGACCCCCCATGTCGCTCATGTTGTTGGAATGCACCGCATGGATCACGGACCCGGCGCAAAGGAAGAGCAAGGCCTTGAATGCGGCATGGGTGAACAGGTGGAAGAGCCCTGCGGTATACCCGCCGGCGGCGAGTGCAGTCATCATGTAGCCGAGCTGGGAGACAGTCGAATAGGCCAGGACTTTCTTGATGTCGTCGGCGACGATCGCCAGCAAACCTACGCCAAAAAGGGTGATCGTCCCGATGACGATCATTGTCGTCCGCAGGTCCGAAGCCATGAATTCGAAGAGTGGGAAGAGTCGGGCCATCAAGTAGATACCGGCCGTCACCATGGTGGCGGCGTGCATGAGTGCCGAGACAGGTGTTGGCCCCGCCATAGCGTCAGGCAGCCAGATGTGGAATGGGAATTGGGCGCTCTTACCCATCGCGCCTATGAACAGCAGCAACCCACCGACACCGGCTACCGCGGCCAACTGAGCATTTCCCTCGACAGCAGCGAGATCGATGGCACCGAAGTCCCACGAACCGAGAGCCACCCCCACGAGGATCGCTCCGAGGATCAGGCCGACGTCGGCCACCTTGTTGACCATGAAGGCCTTGTTGCCCGCTCTGACGTTGTCGAGGTCCTCCCAGTAGAAGCCAATCAGGAAGTACGAAGCGAGACCGACCCCCTCCCAGCCGATTATCAGTTGGATGAGATTCGGAGCGGCAACAAGGATCAGCATCGCCCCGGCGAAGAGTGAGAATGCCGCGAAGAACCAGTCGACTCGCCGATCGCCGTCCATGTAGCCCAAGGCGTAGATGAACACCAGCAACCCGACAAAGTTGACCAGGAACAGCATCAGGATCGAAAGCCCGTCTAGGACCCAGCCGAGCTCGATGGTCAGTCCGCCTCCGATGTTCGCTATCTCGAAAACGGTCTGATCGAGAACACCGTTTGTGGCGTTCAGATAGAGAAGGGCTGACGCCCAAACGAGGTTGATCGCAAGGGCAGCGACGGCGATCTCGCCACCCTTGTGCTTCATCCTTTTCCCGAAAGCCAGGATCAATAGAAAAGCAACAAATGGAAGCACAAGCATGATGCCGGCGGTATCTCCCCAGAATCCACCATTGCCGGCGTGGATCTCGGCGTGCCCACCTTCCTCGGTAGCCAGTATCGCCAGGCTGTACAGCGTGCCCATCAACTCTCCCCTTCTACCATCGCATCAGGTTCAGGTCGTCGACGTTGGCTGACTTGCGGTTGCGGAAGATCATCAAGACGATGGCGAGACCGATGCCAACCTCGGCGGCGGCAACGGTGATCACAAAGATGGCGAAGACCTGGCCAACAGCTTCAGTCGTGACCAGATACGACTCGAAGGCGACGAGATTGATATTGACCGCATTCAGCATCAACTCCACCGATAGGAGAATCAGGACGATGTTGCGTCGGACGAGAAGGCCGTAGACACCCATTCCGAACAGCGCGGCGCCAAGAATCAGAAACTGATTCAGCAGCACGTCACACCCCCGGCCTCAAGTCTCGGGCGAGTCGGTCGACCGAGGTTCATACGGCGGCCCTTTCCTCTTCTTCCGCAGGTGAGAGATCTCTACGAGCAATCGTGATCCCACCGATCAACGCAGCGAGTAGCACAAACGAAACGACCTCAAACGGGATCACAAACCGGCCGAGTAGCGATTCACCCAGGAGATCGGTCTCGATTGCGGTCCCCGTCGTTGAAACCAATTCCGTTCCAAAAGCATCGATCGCCGACCAAGCCATCAATCCGAAGACAGCAATCGACAGCACCGCCGGAATTGCCTTGTTGTCCGAATCGAGACCCTCGTCGAACCCGGTTGGCGCCCTCGTGATCATGATCCCGAACAGGAATAGGACGATCACGGCTCCGATGTACACCAGCACGAGCACCCACGCGACAAACTCAGCTGAGAGCATGAGGAACAAGGCGGCAGTCCCGGCCAGTGCGCCGACCAGGGCGAGCGCGGCATGGACCACGTTCTTGGACGTGACCACCTTGAAGGCGGCGACAAGCACACCGATAGTGATGACGGTGAAGAACCAGTTGACCGGCTCAGCGATCCAATCGGCGAAGGTCAAGACTTCCACCTCATTTCTCCAGAGCCGGCGGATCTGGGACGGTTGCCAACCAGTCCTGAAGACGATCCATGTCATGCAGCATGTCGCCCATATGGCCCTCTGAGTACTCGTACTCCGGGCTCCAAAACAAGGCGTCGAAGGGGCAGACCTCGACGCAAATGCCGCAGTACATACAGAGGGCATAGTCGATGTCGAACCGATCGAGCTCGGCGCGAGCCCTCACCCGACCCCCTGGCTTTGAAGGTGGCTGCTCCTCTTTGTGCCCCTCGATATAGATACACCAGTCGGGGCATGACCTTGCGCAGAGCATGCAGACCGTGCAGGCATCCTGGTCCAAAGCAATGACACCGCGGGCCCGGGGAACGGGCGTTTCCTTGATCTTTGGGTAGTTGACCGTCGCCAGATGTCTCCCCGGCAAGAAGATCGTCTTGAACATCGTTGAGAGGGTTACGCCGAGACCCTTGAGCATGCCACCGCCTGGGAAAGTCCGATTGCCGTTGGCAGACATCAGAGCACCACTTTGAAGACGGCGGTCACAACGATGTTCAATAAGGCCAGCGGGACGAGCCATCGCCAGGCCAGAGACTGGAGCTGATCCTCACGGAATCGGGGGAAAGTCCAGCGGAACCAGATCATCGCAAAGACCAGGATCGTGACTTTGCCGATCAGGATCACGGGACCGGCATACTCGAGAACGTCTTCGGGTACCCCCGGTAACCAATACCCACCGAGGAACAGGGTTGCAGCAATCGCCGACATCGTGAACATGTTTGCGAATTCGGCCAGGAAGAAAAATAGAAACCTGAAGCCGGAATACTCGGTGAGATAACCCATCACCAACTCTGACTCTGCGATGGGCATGTCGAAAGGAGTCCGTGTCAACTCGGCGAGAGCAGCAACCATGAAGATGCCGAACGCGACAAACTGGACGACTACGAATGGATACCCCGCATCGATCTGAGCCTGGACGATGCCACCCATACTCAGGGTGCCGGCCATGATCACCGAGCCGACAACGGCCAGGACGAGGGGAAGTTCGTAGGCGATCAACTGGCCAGCGGCGCGTAAGCCACCCATCAGCGAGTATTTGTTGGCGGACGACCAGCCCGCCATGAGAACACCGATCGTGCTCAGAGACGAAATGGCGAGGGCGTAGAAGATCCCGACGTTGAGATCATTGAATATGAGACCCGGGCCGAACGGGATGATCACCAGGAGTGCGACAGTTCCGATCAGTACGAGAATCGGCGCGGCTTTGAATACGGGGGTGTCGGCATCGTCGGGGATGATGTCTTCCTTTTGGAAGAACTTGACACCGTCTGCGATGAGCTGAGCCCACCCCCAGCGACCTCCAGCGAAATACGGGCCAACTCGCGACTGCATCTTGGCGGAGAGTTTCATCTCGGCGAAGCCGATGACCATCCCGATGAGAGGGATCATCAGGGCCACCAGCAAGATCTTTCCGGTGAGTGAGACCCAGAAGTTGGAGAAGAGGTCTGTCACAAACTGAGTCATGCCCTCACCAACTCGATTGCGGCCGACTTTGTCCGAGTGCCTCCAAGAGGGTTAGGTCCGATTGCAGCCCGGGCTTCACCCTCAGCAACCTGCAAGCAGCGAAGACCGTCGGTCAAACAGACGTCGGTCGGCCGCAGCTTCCGCCTCGTGGTGACCTCGATCATCGGTCGACGTCACCCAACACGAAGTCGAGACTGCCCATGATCGCGATGATGTCC
>JBAVIK010000219.1:0-4471 GCA_049686815.1 Acidimicrobiia bacterium
GGCCTTCTCCTGAGTCGATTTGACTGGGCAACCGACGCTCGGGGAGAACAGATGACCACCATCGCCCGTCGTGCTGAAGAGGCAGGCTTTCGCGACCTATGGGTCATGGATCATTTTCGACAGATTCGTCAGGTGGGTCGGGCCTGGGAGGACATCCCAGAGGCCTACACCGCCCTCGGCTATCTCGCTGGAATCACTTCCACACTGCGGCTCGGGGCCCTGGTCACCGGGATCACACATCGCAACCCGGTGCTTCTCGGCAAAATGATGGCCACCCTCGACGTCCTTTCCGGTGGCCGGATGATATGTGGCCTTGGTGCAGCCTGGGACGAAGAAGAGCACGAGAGCTACGCAATGGAGTTCCCATCTCTCTCGACCCGATACGCAACCCTCGAGGACACCCTCGAGATGCTTCCGCTGTTGTGGGGCAAGGGCACTCCCAGCTTTCAGGGCAAGACCTTCTCCACCAAGGAACTGATCTCGTATCCCCGTCCGATACAACAGCCCATACCGATCATGGTCGGCGGCTCGGGTGAAGAGAAGACGCTTCGTCTAGTGGCTCGTTTCGCCAACTCGTGCAACTTGTTCGGCGACCCGGACACCGTGCGGCGAAAGGTCGGAATCCTCCACACTCACTGTGAGGAGGTCGGCCGCGACCCGGCCGATATCGAAGTCACCCATTTGACGAGGACCATGGCCGACATCGACGCCAAAGCTCTGCGAAAGCGCATCGACCGGTTGAGAGAACGCAACACCACAGCTGAGGAATACGCGGCGCGCTACAACGCTGGAACCATCGAAGACCTGACCGGGCTCTTCACGGCTTACGGTGATGCAGGCGCTCAACACTCCATCGTGAGCCTCCCCGACCCCACCAACCCGGACGCCATCGCCAGGTTCGGCGATGTCATCGCAAACTTCGGGGTCTCGTAGTATCGAGCCCATGGCTGTTACTTCCACAATGTTGGCCCTCGGGACCGAGGCACCAGAATTCTCCCTCCCTGACACCGTCACCGGCTCCAACGTGTCCCTGTCGGACTACTCCGACAAGAAGGCGCTACTGGTGATGTTCATCTGCAACCACTGCCCCTATGTCAAGCACGTCCGCAACGAGTTGGCCCGAATCGGCCATGACTTTGCCAACTCAGAACTGGGAATCGTCGCGATCTCCTCAAACGACATCGAGTCCCATCCGGACGATTCGCCGGCGGCCATGAAGGCCGAAGCCGTCGAAATCGGCTACGTGTTTCCCTACTTGTACGACGAGACGCAGACCGTGGCCAGGGCGTACACCGCCATGTGCACGCCTGACTTCTTCCTTTTTGGACCGGATCGGAGGCTCGTCTATCGCGGGCGACTCGACGACTCGCGGCCCGATAGTGGCATCCCGGTCACCGGACGCGACCTTCGATCCGCTATCGCCGGAGTCTTGAATGAGGATTCAGCTCCTGAAGAGCAGTTTCCTTCAATGGGTTGTTCGATCAAGTGGAAACCCGGCAACACTCCGGCCTACTTCAACTAGAAACACGCCCTCCGAAGCCTTCGCCCGCCCCGAGTCGACGAATCGACACCCGATGAGAGGAAACTCCTTGTCAAAGCAATACGACACACCACCAGAATTCACTATCGACCTGTCCAAGGTCTACACCGCGACGCTCACCACCAATCACGGCGATATAGAGATCGCCCTCGATGCCGAGCGCAGCCCGCAAACCGTCAACAACTTTGTCCATCTCGCAAGAGATGCCTACTACGACGGTTGCATCTTCCACAGGGTGATCAGTGGCTTCATGGTCCAAGGTGGTGATCCCACCGGAACCGGCAGGGGCGGGCCGGGCTACAAATTCCGCGACGAGATCGAAGGTGAAGGGAACTACACCAGAGGCACGGTGGCCATGGCCAACGCAGGTCCCAACACCAACGGGAGCCAGTTCTTCATCTGTCATGCGGACACCGGTCTGCCGCACAGCTACACGATCTTCGGAACTGTGACTACGGGGATGGAGGCTGTCGACTCAATCGCGGGAAGTTCAACGGACCACAGCGACCGGCCCCATGACGAAGTGGTCATCGAGAAGGTGGTCATCCTCGAGAGTTGATGCCCGCCCGACGCCGGTGATACCGCTTCTCGAAGCAAGCCCGTCACCAGTGCTCGAGTGCCAGGTCGACAAACCAGCGGGGAAGTCCAGTCTCGAGGGAACCGCCCCGGTCTGGATAGAACCCCCCGGCTAAGCCATGAGCTGTCGGATCAGAGCCAGTTCCTCAACCCCAGCGGCATCGATCGGGTCGAGGACCACCTGGATCTCATCGAGACCTGCAGTGCCAAACGCAGCCAACTCACGAGCAATCTCTTCATGACTGCCCGTGATCGGCCCGGCCGTCGGCCGGTCCTCGCTTCCCGCTATCCGCCCCTGACCCCTCGATAGCTGGACATAGACGGCAGCTGTTGTCTCGATCTCCTGGCTGGGACGACCGACGTCCTCACAGGCGTTCTCGAGCTCGTCGACGAGAGGGCCCAGGCCCTCTGGTCGGTTCCCGAACCAGACATGCCACGAATTCCACATGTCGATGTGTGGGGCGGTGATTCGGAGCATGCGCGGTCCATTCGAACCGACCATGAGCTTCATCTCAGGCCGGGCCGGCGGAAGCAGCTCCATCTCGCGATGGGTGTAGAAGCGTCCTTCGAAGTCGATTGCACCTTCCCGGATCAGGGTTCTGACAACCGTGAACGCTTCTTCGAATCTGGACACCCGCTGATCGTATGGAAACCCGAATGCCAGATACTCGGCGTGATTCCAGCCTGCTCCCAGACCGAGAACCAGCCTTCCTCCGCTGATGTCGTCAACAGTTGCCGCCTTCTTGGCCAGCATCGCCGGCGAGTGAAACGACGTCGCTGCTACCAGCGGTCCGAGCGTGACACGCTCCGTCGCCTCGGCAAGCGCTGCGAGCATCGACCAAGCCTCCATGGGTCCTCTGGTCCCGGTCTGGTCGTCGCGGAAGAGGAGATGGTCGCCCACCCAGATCGAATCGAAACCCGTGTCCTCGACAGTGATGGCGATGTCGCGCATCTCACGCCATCGCACGTCTCGTTCCACCTCAGGAAGCTGAACTCCAACCCTCACCGTCGGCATCCTAAGAACACCCGCTGACATCAGCTACAAATACCCGGTGACACAGGACTCGTCGGCTCTGAACCCCACCCAGCGGAGTCGCGACCTGGCTCGAATGGGCGAGGCTCCGTTGGACATGCTGGTGATCGGTGGAGGTGTCACTGGAGCAGGGACCGCGCTGGACGCCGCAACCCGCGGATTGAACGTGGGCCTCGTCGAGCAACGGGATTACGCCAGCGGCACTTCCAGCCGATCCTCGAAGATGTTCCACGGGGGTCTTCGATACTTGGAGCAATTCAATTTCGGGTTGGTCTCGGAGGCGCTCCAGGAGCGCAACCTCATGCTGAAGACGATCAGCCCCCATTTGGCCAAACCGATTTCCATCGTCTATCCGCTCAAGTCCCGGTTTTGGGAACGTCTCTACGTTGGCACCGGAGTCTGGATCTACGACCTGATGGCGCGGACCTCGTCGAGCCCGCTTCCCCACCACGAGCATCTCTCCGCAGCTGAACTGGCCGAGCTCGCTCCTGCGATCGATCAGACCAAGACAAACGGGGCCATCCGCTATTGGGACGCACTCGTCGACGATGCCCGGCACACCTTGACAGTGGCCCGCACTGCAGCCGCACACGGTGCATCCTTGGCAACCAGCGCCAGAGCTGTCCACATCGACACAACGGGATCTCTCCCACGTGCGGAGTTGGTGGATCTCGAGAGCGGCAGTCACATCGGAATCGAGGCCCGTGTGATCGTCAACGCCACCGGTGTTTGGAGTGATGACATTCAAGGGCTGGCCGGGCAGTCCGGTTTAGATGTCGAGGCCTCGAAAGGAATTCATCTCGTCGTTCCTGCTGAGGCGATCGAGTCGGAGACCGGGATGATCCTTCGGACCAACGCAAGCGTCCTGTTCGTGATCCCCTGGGGTGACCACTGGATCATTGGCACGACCGACACACCTTGGAGTCTGGGGCGAGCTCATCCCGCCGCGAGTAGAAGTGATATCGCATACCTGATCGAATGGGTGAACACCGTTCTCGCCCACCCAATCAGCGAGAGGGACATCGTGGGGGTCTACGCCGGGCTCCGTCCACTGCTCACCGGGGAGTCCGACGAAACGTCGAAGCTCAGTCGGGAGCACGCCGTGATCGACTCGGGCAGCGGTTTGATATCCGTAGCCGGCGGCAAGTACACGACTTATCGGGTCATGGCCAAGGATGCGGTTGATGCAGCGGCTCCATATTTGTCGACGTCCCTCCCGGAGTCTCGCACCGCAGCACTGCCCCTCGTCGGCGCTGACACCGTTCGATGGGTTCGCGGGGACCCACCCCCGGTTGACATGGATCCGACGCAGAGGCAACGAC
>JBAVIK010000220.1:0-4475 GCA_049686815.1 Acidimicrobiia bacterium
CGAGAAGAACAACGATGAACATGCCACACCCCAGACCCATCCATCGATACTGCTGACGCGCTAATCCAACAGAGCCCCGGTACCGCAAACCGAGCGATATGAGAGAAACCAACGAGAAACCCACGGCGATCATCGCGATGTCGTCGACGAATCGCCCGCCACCTGTCCATTGACCGGAACCGGAGCCGAGTGGTGTATTCGACGATGGACGGAACTCATGGGCTATGGCTCCCGCGAAAATGAGCGATGTAGCCATCGATCCCCAGGCCACCCAACGCCACCGCGGCGACGGGAGCTGACCATCAGGAAACAGGAGGAGACCCACACACAAGATGAGGATGATTGCTAGCAGGGCGAGCCCGACGAAGGAATAGAGAACTGCTGCCACCGGAGGCAGTTCCGCCGGAGTCACCGCGCCGATCGCATCTGCGTTCGACTCGACTCCGCTGGACACAACGACCGGAAACATGGTGGCGTAGCCGGCCACCGAGATACCTGAGATCAGCCCGGCCCATACAGCAACCCAAACCGAGTTGTTGAAGGGTTGGCGGGGGACGGCAATCAGGGCGAAGATGCCAAAACCGATTGCCGGCAAAGCGCTGTGGAGGATGAAATCCTGGATCAGAACCTCAGCGAGCCCGACCGCCGGGAGAATCAGAATGGCGTAGAGGCCAAGTGTGATGCTTGACACACCAATCGCTTTGCCTGCGGCCATCCGAAAATGCTCGTCGGGTAAGAACCTCGGCTCTGTCATGAGTCCCTCGGTGGTGTCCGGTAGGCCTGAACCTGAGAAATGCGACCCTTGACCGTTTCGGGTTCCAAAGTGTCGGCGGCGGGTTGGCTGGAAAATGCACTCCATGTCGCTTGGCTCATGACCGTCTCACCCGGCTCTGCCCACTGCTGGAGACGCTGGGTGAGGTTGACCGTGTCACCAACGATGGTGTATTCGACACGCTCCTCGGAACCGAGCAGGGCCGCGGCAACCTTCCCCGTGGACAGGCCGATTCCCAGGTCGAATGGGTCGAGACCATCGTCAACGAACCGGTTGTTCAAGTCGTCTTGAGCCATATGCATTGCCTCGGCGGCCGCAAGGGCCGCATCGGCGTGATTGGCCATTGGCTCGGGGGCACCGAAGACAGCCATCACGGCGTCACCGACAAACTGCATCACGGTTCCACCGTTCTCGATGATGGCGTGATTCATTGCAGCCCGATGCCGGTTCAGTTGGCCGGCGAGGGCCGCTGGCTCTGTACGTTCGGCAATACTCGAATATCCGCGGATGTCAGCCATCACCACCGTGACCTCTAACTCCTCAGTCTCGCCGATCCGCCGTCCTTCCTGCCGCAGTTTCTCGGCGATTCCGCCCGGAAGCATGCGTGACAACTCCTCACCGAGCTCTTCTCGAGCTGCAATCGCCCGCTGCAAGGTCTTGAGCTGATTGACCGCGTTGCCATTTCCGGCGCTGAGCCCGGCGGCAAGTGTGGTCCAGAGTTTCTCGATCCGATGGTCGATATCGGCTGGCGTGGTTCTCATCGCGGCTGCGATCGCTTTGATCGGTGTTCCCTCGGCGATGAAGGCCACGAGCTTCTGCTCGTCGATGCTGAGGTTTCCTTCCGCGGAAATTGGGACCGTGAGCGCCTCGACGATGCGGGGATCTAGCATCGATCCACCCGCTGCCACTTCCCGAATGGCCCTCGCCAATTGGTCGCCCTCAGCAACACGGTCCTTGAGCAGATAGGCGTAACCGTCGGCACCTTCTGAAAGCAAAGAGATCGCGTATTCGGGGTCGTCGTATTGGGAAAGGATCACCACTCCGATCCCCGGGTGCATCTTCCGTACGACCTTTGCGGCCTCGATCCCCTCCCTCTGAAAATCGGGTGGCATCCGGATATCGGTGACGAGCACCTGGGGCGATGTCTCGTCGGCAGCCTCGATGAGTGTCTGGAAGTCCGTGGCAACACCGACCACTTCTATATCGTCGCTCAAGTCGATAAGCGCCTTGACCCCTTCTCTGATCAGGAGGTTGTCATCGGCCAGCAGGACGGTTATCGACATGTCACCCACCCGGCTTGTACACCATCAGAACCACGATCACGCCGAGGAGACCGATGGCTATCGGTGTAAATCGCAAGTACGCTTTGAGCGCATTGCGAAACTGCGGGCTCTCAACCCCCACTCGCTGGGCTTTCTTCATCCTGGCGAGATCCCGATACCCCGAGACGAACTCGATGGCGATGAGAGCCAGAGCGAGGTAGACCCAGGGCTGCGAGAAGGCCCAAGCTTCGCTTATCGCCACCATCGTGATTCCGGTGGCAACCGCCAACAGCGGTGCCGGGGTAAAGATCATGTTGTCGGTCCACTCCAGCCGCTTCATCATGTCGTTTGCGCCCGTTACACCATCCATCTTGTAAGCCCTCCGCTCGACCGCAACCAGGACAAACCCACCGCCTACCCAAACCATCGCTGAGAGGATGTGGACCACGACGAGCACTTGGTACATATCGGCAACGTACGATCCGCATGGGTGTCACTCAATAGTGGTGCCATGTCTCGATTGGTGAGGAAAACCACACCAACGATCTATTGCCAACTGCCTTTTGCCGTGTTGCTCGAAATCGGATGATCGAGCGAAGCCACAAGGAGGCAGAATGCGACACGAGGGCTCGGTGACGTCGATTTCATGGATCCCGTCGGAGGCGATGACAGGACCGATGCGGGTGCCAATGGATCTCGGGATCGGTCACTACGACCAGGCCCCACCGGATCACGTCGAGAAGAGCGACCTTGAAGAGCTACGACAGGCCGACCGTTTCAGATTCGCCAACCACCTCGCGGCGTGGATCGAGACAGACGGAGAATCGATAGTCGACGCCGGCTACGTCGGGGGCGGCTATGTCGGCTCGACAACTGCCAAATTGGGGTTGGCGGTCACTTTTCCAGGCGTGTCCTTCCCCGTGCTACACGAAATGCCAGCAACCACCGATGGCAAAGCGATCTTTAGACAAACAGTCGGTGGGCGGACCGGCGCCCCTATGCCCCACCGGATCGATCGGCCTCCCTACATACGGATGACGGCGCCCACAGCCTGGACCACACTCCAACTCACCATCTACCTAGACGGATCATCCGATTTCGAGATGGTGGGTGCATCACCTTTCCCACGACATTGGATATACGACGCCGAAGGTGAGATCACTGCCAAGAGTGGCCTCATCGACTACACCGAATGGACCCGAGTCAACGACCACACACACACTCCATGGCATGACTTCGAGCGTTCGGTGCTCATGAGCGACGTCGAGTCGCAGATCGAACGCCAGTTGTCATCTGTCGTAATGGGCAACAAACACGAGCTGATCGACCTGACCGAGGGTGAGATCCTCATCGAGCAAGGTGAGCCCGGCGGCATTATCAGTCTGATCCTCGATGGGTTGCTCATAGTGGAGGTCGATGGCGTGCAAGTCGCCGAACTTGGGCCCGGAGCGATTGTGGGTGAAAGAGCAATCCTCGAAGGTGGATTTGCAACCGCCACCGTGAAGACCGTTACCCAGGTCAAAGCGGCATCCATACCTAGCGATCTGTTCGATCGCGAGGATCTCGAACAGGTGGCCACTCACCACCACGGCGAATCAGTCTGAGTTGACAAACAACCTGATATAGATGATGATCAATATATCGATTATTGTCTATATGAAGGAGATCACATGAGCCGTGTCCAACTTGCCTTGAACGTCACCGATATCGAAAAGGCAATCGACTTCTATTCAAAGGCCTTCAACACCGAGCCCGCCAAGGTGAAGCAGGGCTATGCAAACTTCGCCATCGCCGAACCACCACTCAAGCTAGTGCTCATCGAGTCGGCTGAAGGTGGCACTCTGAACCATCTAGGCGTTGAGGTCCAGAGTTCAGCAGAGGTCGAAGAGATGTCACGACACCTGGTCTCCGAAGGGCTGACAACCGAAGAGGAACTTGGTGTTGACTGTTGCTATGCAAGACAGGACAAGGTCTGGGCCAACGACCCAGACGGCGCGCCTTGGGAGTGGTACACCGTCCTTGCCGACTCAGATGCAATGATCAAGGAGCTTGAGCCGGTCAAATCCTCCTCCTGCTGCTGAGTCGCCGCTGCGTGGCACCGCTACTGCCCTAGGGCTGGTCGGTGCCGCGCTGGCGCTAGTAGCGACAGGCATCGTGGTTTTTGGCTCGTCGGATCTGACCACGCCTTTTGTCGGTGTTCTGGTCCGGGTGGCCGCACTACTGATCGCGGTGTCGCTGATCCTCCCGTCGGTGCGCAAACCTTCGCTGAGCACGATTCTCGTGGTCGGTGCCCTGCTGATTCTCATATTGATGAGACCGGCCCTCATCTGGGCAGGCTTGACCGGTTGGCTGTTGTGGATGGTGCTGGGACGTCAGCGTTCCAGAACCGAGCGGAGTGACTCATAGGCCCAGTCGAGATCTGTGAGCCGGACCGATTCTCC